>NZ_BCBI01000023.1:0-85303 GCF_001320565.1 Pseudomonas sp. NBRC 111132 | reverse complement strand
CGATCGTAGCCCCTCCAGCATCACCTTAACTACTTAACTCATTGAATCTCAAGGAGTTTGTCGTTCCGATGTCGCTGGAAGTGGGGCGCATTATAAGGGGATTCGAAACCCCGTCAACCTTTAATTTCAAGAAACCTTCATATCGCTGAAAAGCAAAGCGGGGAGGCCTGACGGCCTCCCCGCTTTTCAGTGCAACCCGCGGCTTCTAAAGTACACCAGCGCCGCGTAGTCGCTGCAGCTCGCCGGCACCCAACCCCAACACTTCCCCCAGCACCACGTCGGTATGCTCGCCCAACAGTGGCGGCGCCCGGCGATACTCCACCGGCGTCTCCGACAAGCGTATCGGGCTCGCGACCTGCGGTACGCTACCCGCCAACGGATGCGCCATACTTACCGCCAGCCCTCGCGCCAGCACCTGGGGGTCCTGGAACATCTGCGCCAGGTCATTGATTGGCCCACACGGCACCCCTGCAGCTTCCAGCTGGCGCACCCATTCAGCCGTGGTCTTGAACACCGTGGCTTGGCGTATCAGTGGAATCAGCTCGGCCCTGTTCGCCACCCGCAGTTTATTGGTCACAAAGCGCGGGTCATCCGCCCATTGCGGCTGCCCGGCCACTTCGGCGAACTTGCGGAACTGGCTGTCATTACCCACGGTAAGAATGAAGTCGCCATCCGCCGTCGGGAAATCCTGATAAGGCACTATGTTGGGATGCGCATTACCCAGCCGGCGAGGCGAGGTGCCTGTGGTCAGATAGTTCATTGCCTGATTCGCCAGGCAGGCCACCTGCACATCGAGCAATGCCATATCGACATGCTGGCCGACCCCGGTCTGATCCCGGTGGGCGAGGGCAGCAAGCATGGCAACCGTGGAATACAGCCCGGTCAGAATGTCGGTAAGCGCTACACCCACCTTCACCGGCCCTGCACCTGCCTCACCTTCCGGGCGACCGGTCAGGCTCATCAGCCCACCCAGCCCCTGGATCATGAAGTCATAGCCAGCGCGCTTGGCATATGGGCCGGTCTGGCCGAAGCCCGTAATGGAGCAATAGATAAGCTGTGGGTTGACTGCCTTCAGGCTCTGGTAGTCCAGGCCATAGGCAGCCAGCCCACCCACCTTGAAGTTCTCGATGACGATATCGCACTTAGCCGCCAACTCACGCACCAGGCGCTGCCCCTCGGGCTGGGTAAAGTCGATGGTCACCGAACGCTTGTTGCGATTGGCCGACAGGTAGTAGGCCGCCTCGCCGGTGTTCTCACCCTCGACATCCTTGAGGAAGGGTGGCCCCCATGAGCGGGTATCGTCGCCACTGCCAGGGCGCTCGACCTTGATCACGTCAGCGCCAAGGTCAGCGAGAATCTGGCCAGACCACGGGCCGGCCAACACGCGCGAAAGGTCCAGCACCCGCAGATGTGATAGCGCGCCCATGGACTGCTCCTTATTAATAGAAGGCCTGGATACCGGTTTGCGCACGCCCCAGAATCAGCGCATGCACGTCATGAGTACCTTCGTAGGTGTTGACCACCTCCAGGTTGACCAGGTGGCGGGCCACACCAAACTCGTCGGAGATGCCGTTGCCACCGAGCATGTCGCGCGCCATACGGGCGATATCCAGCGCCTTGCCGCAGGAGTTGCGCTTCATGATCGAGGTAATCTCCACTGCAGCCGTTCCTTCGTCCTTCATGCGCCCCAGGCGCAGGCAGCCTTGCAGCGCCAGCGTGATTTCCGTCTGCATGTCGGCCAGCTTTTTCTGGATCAATTGGTTGGCGGCCAACGGGCGTCCGAACTGCTGGCGGTCCAGGGTGTATTGGCGGGCGGTGTGCCAGCAAGCTTCAGCGGCACCCAGCGCCCCCCAGGAAATACCGTAGCGAGCCGAGTTCAGGCAGGTGAACGGGCCTTTGAGGCCACGTACATCCGGGAAAATGTTCTCGTCCGGCACGAACACATTGTCCATGACGATTTCGCCAGTGATCGAGGCGCGCAGGCCGACCTTGCCATGGATCGCCGGAGCACTGAGGCCCTGCCAGCCTTTCTCCAGTACGAAGCCACGGATATCGCCCTCATCGTCCTTGGCCCAGACCACGAACACGTCGGCGATGGGGCTGTTGGTGATCCACATCTTGCTGCCGGTAAGACGGTAGCCACCGTCCACCTTCCTGGCCCGGGTAATCATCGAGCCCGGGTCGGAGCCATGGTTAGGTTCGGTCAGGCCGAAGCAACCGATCCACTCGCCACTCGCCAACTTGGGCAGGTACTTCTGTTTTTGTGCCTCGGTGCCAAATTCGTTGATCGGCACCATCACCAGCGACGACTGCACACTCATCATCGAGCGGTAACCTGAGTCGATGCGTTCCACTTCGCGGGCAATCAGGCCATAGCACACGTAATTCAAACCGCTGCCACCGTACTGCTCGGGAATGGTTGCACCCAGCAGGCCGATTTCACCCATCTCGCGGAAGATCGCCGGGTCGGTCTGCTCATGACGGAAAGCCTCGAGCACACGTGGGGCCAGCTTGTCCTGGGCGAACTGATAAGCGCTGTCACGCACCATGCGCTCTTCTTCAGTGAGCTGCTGATCCAGCAGCAGCGGGTCGATCCAGTTGAAGCTTGCTTTACCGGCCATGAGCGAAATCCTCGTAATAGGGGGCAGTTTCTTGTGCCTTTGAGCCTAGGCTTGATCAGCCGCCGGGACAAACGAGGATTGCGCACCAATTAGTGATAATTTGTCACTTCGTAAATCGGCAAAACGCCATATTGACAGCCTTACAAGTGAGGTTGACGTACATGCGCCGCAAGATCCCCAGTACCGCCGCTCTGGTTTGCTTCGAAGCGGCGGCACGTAACGAAAGCTTTACCAAGGCTGCCCAGGAACTCGCCCTGACCCAAAGCGCCGTCTGTCGGCAGATCGGTGGGCTAGAAGCCTTCCTTAATGTGGAACTGTTCCGCCGCTCGCGCAGGGGCGTGAAGCTTACCGAAGCCGGCCTGTCCTACAGTCGCCAGGTGGCCACCCAGCTGGACGCCGTGGAACGCGATACCTTGTCGGTGATGCGCCTGCAGGGCGCCAATGTGATCGAGCTGGCGGTGGTGCCGACGTTTGGCACTCAATGGCTGCTACCACGGCTCAAGGACTTCCAGCAGCGCCACCCAGAGGTCACGGTCAATCTCACCAACCGCACCCGGCCATTCCTGTTTGCGGACACAACCTTCGATGCCGCCATCTATTTTGGTGATGCCGATTGGTCTGGCACCCAGTCGCACAGGCTGATGGGGGAAAACCCAGTACCGGTGTGCAGCCCGGTACTGCTGGATGGGCAGGGCAAGCTCGAGGCACGCCACATCGCGCAGCTTCCCCTGCTGCAGCAAAGCACGCGCCCCTATGCCTGGCGGCAATGGTTCGGCAGCGTAGGTATGAATGTTGAACGCGACATGACAGGCCCGCGCTATGAACTATTCTCGATGCTCGCCCAGGCGGCCATGCACGAAATGGGCATTGCCCTGATACCGCCGTTCCTGATCCAGCGAGAGCTGGAGGAGGGTAGGCTGGTGGTCGCTAACAGGCATGCCCTGAGTAGCGACAAGGCTTACTATCTGATGATTCCCGAACGCAAGGTAGAGTCAGCATCGCTACGTGCGTTTCGCGACTGGCTGGTGAGCCAGGCCCAGGCATACACAGGCAAAACAAGAACAAGTGCGACAAATTGACTATGTAGTCAATTATTTTAAACACCTACAGATATATGTATTTGTCGCTTTTTCGAAAACTGTAATGCAGGCATAAAAATACCCTTTAACCCTGCTTAACACGCGGCTTTGCGGGTTATTTTGCGACATCCACCAATCCGTAAGCGAATTCTTCGCATTTTTTTTGTTTTTTTCTCCTAATCTGCCAATAGCCCATGCTTGACGGGCTGCAGCCTTATCGCTGCGACAAGCGGTCACAGGGTGACTTGTAGTTTTAACTTCGTTTCGCTCCAGAACCGGTTGAAGGCCTCTGGGTTCGTCTGCAAAATGCTTCGCCCGCCCGGTATCCGGCGGGCCGGCGCTCCACAGCCGCCCCAGCTCACCATCCGAAGTGTGCTGGCTTTTACAACGACAAAAGGTCACCGCAGGAGAAATAGTCGTGCACATTGGTGTTCCTCTCGAGACGCAGACCGGTGAGACAAGGGTCGCTGCGACCCCCGAAACCATCAAGAAACTGATTGGCCAGGGCCATCAGGTCACCGTCCAACGGGGTGCAGGGCTCAACGCCGCCATTCCGGACAGTGCCTATGAGGCCGTGGGTGCTTCCCTGGGGAGCGCAGCCGACGCCTACGGCGCCCAATTGGTACTCAAAGTGGTCGCCCCCAACGACCAGGAATTGGCCCTGATCAACAGTGGCAGCCTGCTGGTGGGCATGCTCAACCCGTTCAACAGCGAACTGATCGGCAAGATGGCCGAACGCGGCATCACCGCTTTCGCCCTGGAGGCCGCGCCGCGTACCTCTCGGGCGCAAAGCCTGGATGTGCTGTCGTCGCAAGCCAACATCGCCGGTTACAAGGCCGTGTTGCTGGCAGCCCATCACTACCCACGCTTCATGCCCATGCTGATGACCGCTGCCGGTACCGTTAAGGCCGCACGCGTGCTGATCCTCGGCGCGGGCGTTGCCGGCCTGCAGGCCATTGCCACGGCCAAGCGCCTGGGTGCGGTGATCGAAGCATCCGATGTACGCCCAGCCGTGAAGGAGCAGATCGAGTCGCTGGGCGCCAAATTCATCGACGTGCCCTATGAGACCGACGAAGAGCGCGAGTGCGCCGAAGGCGTCGGCGGCTACGCCCGACCCATGCCGGCCAGCTGGATGCAACGCCAGGCCCAGGCCGTGCACGAACGCGCCAAGCAGGCCGATATCGTCATTACCACCGCGCTGATCCCCGGGCGCAAGGCACCGACCTTGCTCAGTGCCGAAACCGTGGCGCAGATGAAGCCCGGCTCGGTGGTCATCGACCTGGCTGCGGCCCAGGGCGGCAACTGCCCACTGACCGTTGCCGACCAGGTGGTGCAGGAAAACGGCGTGACCATCGTCGGCCCGACCAACCTGCCGGCGCAGGTGGGTGCCGATGCCTCGGCGCTGTACGCGCGCAACCTGCTGGACTTCATGAAGCTGCTGTTCGACAAGGACGGCGCGCTGGTCATCAACCTCGAAGACGACATCGTCGCGGCCTGCCTGATGTGCCGTGATGGTCAGGTCGTCCGCAAGAACGGCTAAGGAGCACGACAATGGAAGACATGCTGATTTCCCACGGCATCTACAACCTGATCATCTTCGTGCTGGCCATCTATGTGGGCTACCACGTGGTGTGGAACGTCACCCCGGCGCTGCACACCCCGCTGATGGCGGTTACCAACGCCATTTCGGCGATCGTCATCGTCGGTGCCATGCTGGCTGCCGCGCTGACCGTGACCCCGGCTGGCAAGCTGATGGGCACGCTTGCCGTGGCCCTGGCTGCAGTCAATGTGTTCGGTGGCTTCCTGGTCACCCGCCGCATGCTTGAAATGTTCAAGAAGAAAACCAAGAACGAGGCGCAGAAGTAAGCATGAGCATGAATCTGGTAACGCTCCTCTACCTCGTCGCCTCGGTGTGCTTCATCCAGGCGCTCAAGGGCCTGTCGCACCCGACTACCTCGCGGCGCGGCAACCTGTTTGGCATGATTGGCATGGGGCTCGCCATCCTTACCACGGTTGGCCTCATTTATAAGCTAGGTGCAGAACTGGCCACCGCCGGCATCGGCTATGTCATCGTCGGCCTGCTGGTCGGTGGCACCGCCGGCTCGATCATGGCCAAGCGCGTCGAGATGACCAAGATGCCGGAGCTGGTCGCTTTCATGCACAGCATGATCGGCCTGGCGGCAGTGTTCATCGCCATCGCCGCCGTACTCGAGCCGCAGTCGATGGGCATCGTTGCCGCCATCAGTGACCCGATCCCTACCGGCAACCGCCTGGAGCTGTTCCTCGGTGCTGCCATCGGTGCCGTTACCTTCTCCGGTTCGGTGATCGCCTTCGGCAAGCTGTCGGGCAAGTACAAGTTCCGCCTGTTCCAAGGCGCTCCTGTACAGTTCGCGGGCCAGCACAAGCTGAACCTGATCCTCGGCCTGACCACCATCGCCCTGGGCCTACTGTTCACTTTCACCGGTCATTACAGTGCCTTCACCCTGATGCTGGTCCTGGCCTTCATCATGGGCGTGCTGATCATTATTCCGATCGGCGGCGCCGACATGCCGGTGGTGGTGTCGATGCTCAACAGCTATTCGGGCTGGGCAGCGGCCGGTATCGGCTTCTCCCTGAACAACTCGATGCTGATCATCGCAGGCTCCTTGGTGGGCTCGTCCGGTGCCATCCTCTCGTACATCATGTGCAAGGCGATGAACCGTTCGTTCTTCAACGTCATCCTCGGCGGCTTCGGTGGCGATACCGACACTGGCGCGGCGCAAGGTTCGCAAGAACAGCGCCCGGTGAAATCTGGTTCGGCTGACGATGCCACCTTCCTGCTCAGCAATGCCGACAGCGTAATCATCGTCCCAGGCTACGGCCTGGCGGTGGCCCGTGCCCAGCACGCATTGAAGGAGCTTACCGAGAAGCTGACCCACAACGGCGTAACCGTGAAGTATGCGATTCACCCAGTGGCGGGCCGCATGCCCGGGCATATGAACGTCCTGCTGGCCGAAGCCGAAGTGCCATACGACCAGGTGTTCGAGATGGAGGACATCAACGCCGAGTTCGGACAGGCCGACGTGGTGCTGGTGCTGGGCGCCAACGATGTGGTCACCCCGGCGGCGAAGAACGACCCCAAATCGCCAATCGCCGGCATGCCGATCCTCGAAGCGTTCAAGGCCAAGACCATCATCGTCAACAAGCGCTCCATGGCCAGCGGCTATGCTGGCCTGGACAACGAACTGTTCTACTTGGACAAGACCATGATGGTGTTCGGTGACGCCAAGAAGGTCATCGAGGACATGGTCAAAGCAGTGGAGTGACAACGGCCGCTGCAAACCAGCTGATATAAAGGAAGCCCCGGTCAGAATCTGTCGGGGCTTTCCTTTTATTGATCCGGATCAACGGCTCTACTTCAAGGCTTCTCATACGACCATGGTCGTGGGACGGCAATGGGCGAAATCTCTAGACTGCGCTGCAGTAGTTTCAGTAGCCCGAGATAACAATCCATGTACCGTGATCGTATCCGCTTGTCCTCCCTGCACAGCAAGGTAATGAGTGCGGCTGATGCCGCTGGTCTGATCGAGGACGGCATGACCGTCGGCATGAGCGGTTTCACCCGCGCCGGCGAAGCCAAGGCCGTACCGCATGCACTGGCCGAACGTGCCAAGCAGTCGCCACTGAAAATCAGCCTGATGACCGGCGCCAGCCTGGGCAACGACCTGGACAAGCAACTGACCGAGGCCGGCGTGCTGGCTCGCCGCATGCCGTTCCAGGTCGACAGCACCCTGCGCAAGGCCATTAACGATGGCCAGGTGATGTTCATCGACCAGCACCTGTCGGAAACCGTCGAGCAATTGCGCAACCAGCAGCTGAAGCTGCCGGACATCGCAGTCATCGAAGCCGTGGCCATCACCGAGCAAGGCCACATCGTGCCGACCACCTCGGTGGGCAACTCGGCCAGCTTCGCGATCTTCGCCAAGCAGGTGATTGTCGAGATCAACCTCTCGCACAACACCAACCTCGAAGGCCTGCATGACATCTACATCCCGACCTACCGCCCGACCCGCACCCCCATCCCGCTGGTCAAGGTAGACGACCGTATCGGCAGCACCGCCATCCCGATCGACCCGGCCAAGATCGTCGGTATCGTCATCAGCGACCAGCCAGACTCGCCGTCCACTGTGCTGCCGCCAGATGATGAAACCCAAGGCATCGCCGACCACCTGATCAACTTCCTCAAAAAGGAAGTGGACGCTGGCCGCATGACCAACAAGCTCGGCCCGCTGCAAGCCGGTATCGGCAGCATCGCCAACGCGGTGATGTGCGGCCTGATCGAATCGCCGTTCGAAGACCTGACCATGTACTCCGAAGTACTGCAGGACTCCACCTTCGACCTGATCGACGCCGGCAAGCTGAGCTTCGCCTCGGGTAGCTCGATCACCTTGTCCAGCCGCCGCAACGCCGACGTGTTCGGCAACCTGGAGCGCTACAAGGACAAGCTGGTGCTGCGCCCGCAGGAAATCTCCAACCACCCGGAAGTGGTACGTCGCCTGGGCATTATTGGTATCAACACCGCACTGGAGTTCGATATCTACGGCAACGTCAACTCCACCCACGTCTGCGGTACCCGGATGATGAACGGCATTGGCGGTTCGGGCGATTTCGCTCGTAACGCCCACCTGGCCGTATTCGTCACCAAGTCGATTGCCAAAGGTGGCGCGATTTCCAGCGTGGTGCCAATGGTCAGCCATGTCGATCACACCGAGCACGACGTGGACATCCTGGTCACCGAGCAGGGCCTGGCCGACCTGCGTGGTCTGGCGCCGCGCGAACGGGCACGGGCGATCATCGACAACTGTGTGCACCCAGACTACCGCGCTGCGCTGAACGATTACTTCGATCGCGCCTGCCAGCGTGGCGGCCATACCCCGCACATCCTGCGTGAAGCGTTGAGCTGGCACGAGAACCTGGAAGAAACCGGGCGCATGCTGGCTAGCTGATGGAGAAGCGGCCTTGTGTCGCGATGGGGCTGCACAGCAGCCCCTTCTTTTTCAGCTGTAACGCCGCAATCCTGGGCCGGTCTGCGGCCTTGTCGCGACACAAGGCCGCACCATTACGACTGTGCTGCACAGTCCTGCCTTCCTTCTTTATAAAACTGTTCTACTGTACCGGTTTTCAACCAATCCTCGCCGCTTAAAACCATCTCCATCACTTAAATCGCACCATATTCGTGCAGACCAGTACAGTTGCGCCATTTTCGAGTGCAACAGTAGGGTTACACAGTTAACTGAGCCATCGTCTTTCAACTGAACTGTATCTACTGTTATGGACAGCAGAGGAGGATCATTGGCATCAGTTAAATCACTACCTAATCCCGCCATAAGCGGAAGGATGAAGCATCATGGAACGTACCCTCAGTTCCGGTCTGGTTTTTGAAAGCAACGCCCAGCAATCCAACGCATCGATGCCGCTGCGCGCACTGTCCACCCTGCTGCTGTGGCAGCGCCGTATGGCCAGCCGCCGTCAACTGGCTCGCCTGGACAGCCGCCTGCTGGCCGACGCCGGTATCAGCGAGTCGCAGCGTTACGAAGAGCTGAGTAAGCCTTTCTGGCGCTAAGCACCGGCTTGCCGGCTGCGGCCGGCACCGCGAATTCCCAAACCCGTTGCAGGTCACTGCAACGGGTTTTTTATTGCCCGAAAGGCGCGTTGCAGAGCGCTCAAGGTCATTACCAGTACAGTTTTGTAAAAACCAATAATCACCATTACAGTTATCACGCACAACACGCGTTGACCTCCCAACGCAGCACCGCGTGATACGCTTGGCTTAACCGTCTGCTAGAACCAGTTGTTGAAACGTACCGTGACGAGCCCTGCAAACGTCCGATAGAGCAGAACCAACCTGACCCTACCCAGGAGTCCACGATCATGTCCCGTAAACACCTGCTTGGCGCCGCCCTGTTACTCGGCCTGGCTGGCACTGCCCACGCCACCAGCTTCGTTGTCACCACCGACACGGTAGTACGCGCCGTTGCCGCTTCCACTGACGCCACATCCGACCTTTCCTCGTCGTTCCGCGACGACAAGATCGTGCAGGCGGCCCGGGATGACGCCGCCACGTTCGTCGGCACTCAAGGCGATATCCGCGGTGCCCGCCTGGAAAGCGCCTTCGTGCACATCCGTTCGAACATGCCGGCCCTGCAAGCCAGCGATGCACAGCTGGCCCAGGCCATCCTGGCGCTCTGATACACCCCAGGCAAAACAGGTGCGTTGGCTAGAGCCCTCGCACCTGGGGTAGCCTTCGTCGTCCATTTTTCCAGCCTTCAAGAAAGCCCATGCGTTATCTGTTGCCGCTGCTGTTCTCCGTCGTCGGCATGGCCAGCGCCCATGCCATGGATACCACCACGCAAGGCCTGGTCATCTCGGGCTATGCCACCAGCCAGGTCACTACCGCGCCCTTCGATCGCAAACTGATCAGGCAGGCCCGTGATGATGCCGCCGCATTCGTTGCCAGCGATGGCGTGATCCGTGGTGCACGCCTGGAAGCCGCGCTGGAATCATTACGCCACAATTGTGCACGGCACACTGTCGGCGATCTGGAACTGGCGCAGGCAATTCTCGTCCAATAACTCACCTGACTCCCTGTATTTTTCGGAGATGCTCCATGCGTAAACCGCTGATTGCCGCTTCCCTCGGCATGCTGCTGCTGGCCGACCTGGCCCAGGCACAGACCCTGGTGGCTACCAGCAACATCATCGTGCGTGCCTTCGGCCGTTCGATCGACTTCACCTCGGATACCACCACGTCTATCCGTGACTCCAAAGTGGTGCGCGAAGCCCACGACGACGCTGCCAGCTTCGTCGCCAGCAACGGTGACATCCGCGGCGTCCAACTCGAGGCAGCCTTCAACACCCTGCGCGAGCGCGTACCGGAAGCGCGCGGCGCCAGCGACCAGGTACTGGCCGAAGCCATCCTCGCACTGTGATTCGCGTGCGCGCCTGGCTGCTCGGCTGCGCCCTGACGCTGCTCGGCACGCCCGCCTTGGCCGACCTGCAGCTAGAGCTGCAGGCGTCCGGCCTGGACCCGCAGCAAACCCAAGCCTCACAGGCCCTGCTTGACGAGGCCATGGGCAGGCTGCCGCCGCGCTTCAAGCAACAGTTGGACCGCCGCGTGCGGGTCAGCTGGAGCGACAACATGCCTGCCGACGCCTATGGGCAGGCATCACTGGTATCCACCCTCGAGCTCAACCGCCGCTTGCTGCCCAGCCTCACCGACGGCAGCGCCGCCACCGAGCGCACCAACCGCCCCCATGGCACGGTGCGTGAAGAGCTGCTGGCCACCGTGTTGCACGAGCTCACCCATATCTACGACCGTGCCCGCCTGTGGCCCGGTGACGAGCGTTCGCTGATCGCCCGCTGCAAGCGCCAGCAAGGCACGCTGGGCAAGATCGGCCTGCCTGAAGAATGTCGAGGCCAGGCTGAACGTCGATTCACCCTCAGCGACGACCCGCGCCTGCTCGACCTGGCCGGCTGGCCGCAATACGTGGGCCGACGCGGCGAGCGCGAGCAACACAATGGCCAGTTCGTGCGTAGCCCCGACAGCTATGAACTAAGCAGCCCCAAGGAATACATCGCGGTCAACATGGAGTACTTCCTCCTCGACCCAAGCTACGGCTGCCGCCGTCCGGCGCTGAACCAGTACTTGCGCCAGCATTTCGGCTGGGCACCGCAACAGGACACCTGCGCCAAGGGCCTGCCGTTCATCAACGCTGGCAGTGACTTCGCTCGCCAGCCACTGGGTGAGATCGACCCCGAGCGGGTCTATGAAGTGGACTACCTGCTGGCCGAAGCCAACCAAAACCTGGTCAGCCGCTGGGGTCACAGCATGCTGCGCCTGGTGATCTGCAAACCGGGCCGCCCACGCGGTCCAGACTGCCGCCTGGACCTAGACCAAAGCCTGGTGCTGTCGTACCGCGCCTTCGTCAACGACGTGCAGCTGTCCAGCTGGGACGGCCTGGTCGGTAACTACCCGTCACGACTATTCGTATTGCCACTGGGCCAAGTGATCGACGAATACACCAAGACCGAACTGCGCAGCCTGGCCTCGGTGCCCTTGAAGCTCAACCGCGAAGAAATCGAGAACCTGGTGCGCC
The DNA here is from genome assembly GCF_001320565.1 of Pseudomonas sp. NBRC 111132. Classification (NCBI taxonomy): domain Bacteria; kingdom Pseudomonadati; phylum Pseudomonadota; class Gammaproteobacteria; order Pseudomonadales; family Pseudomonadaceae; genus Pseudomonas; species Pseudomonas sp. NBRC 111132. The sequence continues at coordinate 73,469 of NZ_BCBI01000023.1, read as the reverse complement.
AGGCCGCCGAGATGCACTGGAGCTATGACGGCAACTACTGGTTCCTGTCCAACAACTGTGCAGTGGAGTCGTTGAAACTGCTGCGCAGCGGCACAGCCAACCCGCGCATCAATGACCTGGACAGCATCATGCCCAACGGTTTGCTGGCTGTGCTAAAGGGCAGGGGGCTGGCCGACACCAGCGTGCTTGATGACCCGCGCGAGGCGTTGCGCCTGGGCTACCGCTTCGATTCTTACCGCGACCGCTACCAGGCCATGTTCGAAGTGCTCAGGAAACAGCTGCCGATCAAGCAAGCCCTGGTTGAAGACTGGTTGGCCCTGGAGGCCGATCAACGTCGCAGCTGGTTCGCCAAGGCTGACCTGCGCACCAGCGCCGCGTTGCTGCTGCTCGAACAGGCCAGCCTTCGCCGGCAGCTTCTGCTGGCTCAAGACGAGGTCAAGCAGCGCTACCTGAATGCTGCGGCGCTGAAAGATGGCAGCGTCAACAAAGCTGACGCAACCCTCAAGCAGATGCTCGCCAACAGCGGTTTCCTCAGCCGACCGGCAGAGTTGCTGGATGCCAAGGGCTACGGGTTGCCGCAACCCGAAGAGCGCAAGCACCTTGAGCAGGTGAGCAGCGAACGCCAGGCACAGCTGTTGCGCTTGAGCACCAGCCTGGACAAAGAGGTGAGGGCGCTGCTGGAGCCATCACGGGCCAAGGAAATTGCCGCGATCGAAGCCAATGTGAAGCAGATCGGCGAGCACTTGCGGGCGCTGCACAAGGCTGCGGGTGGCCTGCAATTGTGAGGTTGCCTGTGCCGGCCTCTTCGCGGGTAAACCCGCTCCCACAGGGACTGCACAGGCCTTGAGGCTGCGGTGATCCTGTGGGAGCGGGTTTACCCGCGAAGAGGCCGGTACAGACAACACAGGCCTAAAGCTTCTCCTCAGCCTCGGAAGGCAACTGTTCATCCAGATGCAGCCAAGGTAGCCGACTGCCCACCCAGATATGCCGGTTGGCCCTGACCAGTTCCGGGTGATCCAGCGTCGCCACCGTCACATCCACCGTTTCCGGGCTGTGCGTGGTCACCAGTGCCACATGCGCCCCGCAATGCCCACAGAAGTACCGGCTGCAACTGGCCGGTGCCACATAGCAGTTGGGTTCGCCCGCCAGCCACTGAAACCCCGAACGAGGCAGGGTGAGCCAGGTCACCACCAGCCCGCCGCTTACCCGGCGGCATATCGAACAATGGCAATGGGCGATGTCCGTCAGGTCGCCCTCCAACCGGTAACGCAAGGCGCCGCAATGGCAGCCCCCTTCGGTCACATTCTGCATCACCTACCTCTCGTCGCCTTTGCGTCGGCGAAAGCTGGCTGAAAGCTTGCCCTCATAGGATAGCGCCCACTACCGGCACGAGACCGGTCAGCCAGGGCACCTGGTAAACACCGCGCCCGGCCCAATCAACAACAACAATGGTGATTCTGATGTATTCCTGTGCCCGCCTTTTCGCAGTCCCCCTTCGCATGCTCCCCGCGCAGCGCCCAACGCGCTGATCCGCCCGAATCGACGTTCCTTTCGTAGCGCCACGCCTGGAGTATTGCCATGCTGACCTTCCTCGGCTTTGCCATGGTCATCACCTTCATGTACCTGATCATGACCAAGCGCCTGTCGGCCTTGATCGCGCTGATCCTGGTACCGATCCTGTTCGCCCTGTTCGGTGGTTTTTCCGCCAAGATCGGCCCCATGATGCTCGAAGGCATCAGCAAGCTCGCGCCAACCGGCGTGATGCTGATGTTCGCCATCCTCTACTTCGCCCTGATGATCGACTCCGGCCTGTTCGACCCGGCCGTGCGCAAGATCCTCAAACTGGTCAAGGGCGACCCGCTGAAAGTCTCGGTCGGCACCGCTGTACTGGCCCTGGTGGTCTCGCTCGACGGTGACGGCGCCACCACCTACATGATCTGCTGTGCCGCTATGCTGCCGATGTACAGCCGTCTGGGCATGAGCCCGCGGATCATGGCCGGCCTGATCATCCTCGCCGGCGGGGTGATGAACATGACCCCGTGGGGTGGCCCGACCGCCCGCGCTGCCAGCGCCCTGCACGTAGACCCATCGGACATCTTCGTGCCGATGATCCCGGCCATGCTGTTCGGTGTGCTGGCGATCCTGGCCATCGCCTACATGTACGGCAAGCGTGAACGTGCTCGCCTGGGCGAACTACACCTGCCGACCGACGACATCGACCACAGTGAAATCACTGTCTCGCAGTACCCGGACGCACGCCGGCCCAAGCTGCTGTACTTCAACGGCGCACTGACCGCTGCCCTGATGGTCGCACTGATCACCGGTGTACTGCCGCTGCCGGTGCTGTTCATGATCGCCTTCAGCATCGCGATGATCGTCAACTACCCATGCCTGCAGCAGCAGAAGGACCGCATCGCCGCCCACGCAGGCAGCGTACTGGCCGTGACCGGGCTGATCTTCGCCGCAGGCATCTTTACCGGCATCCTGTCCGGTACCGGCATGGTCGACGCCATGTCCAAGAGCCTGCTGGCGGTCATCCCCGAAGCGCTGGGCCCTTACCTGGCGGTGATCACCGCGATCGTGAGCATGCCGTTCACCTTCTTCATGTCCAACGATGCGTTCTACTACGGCGTGCTGCCAGTGCTGGCCGAAGCCGCCAGCCATTACGGCATCACCCCGGTAGAGATGGCCCGTGCGTCGATCGTCGGGCAGCCAGTACACCTGCTCAGCCCGCTGGTACCCTCCACCTACCTGCTGGTGGCCCTGGCCGGTATCGAATTTGGCGATCATCAGCGCTTTACACTCAAGTGGGCAGTGTTGGTGTGCCTGTGCATAATGCTCGCCGCACTGCTGATGGGGATTTTCCCGCTGTTCAGTAGTCTTTAATACACACGTATCACCTACGCGACGCGCCCTGACCGGGGCGCGTCGCCATTACCGCTCGAAGGAAAATACATGGAATGGCTGACCAGCCCGGAAATCTGGGTTGCCTTTTTCACCCTTACCGCGCTTGAGATCGTCCTCGGTATCGACAACATCATCATGATCTCGATCCTGGTCAGCCGCATGCCCAAGCACATGCAGCCGCGCACCCGGATCTTCGGCCTGGCCCTGGCCATGGTCACCCGCATCATGCTGTTGCTGTCGATCACTTGGGTCATGCGCCTTACCGCCGACCTGTTCGTGGTGTTCGGCCAAGGCATCTCCGGGCGCGACCTGATCCTGTTCTTCGGTGGTCTGTTCCTGTTGTGGAAAAGCTCGCAAGAGATCTACCACGGCCTGGAAGGCGAAGACGAAAACCCGGACGAGCCAAAAGGCGCGGGTGGCAAGTTCTTCTATACCATCATCCAGATCGCCATCATCGACATCGTGTTCTCGCTGGACTCGGTGATCACCGCAGTGGGCATGGTTTCCCACGTTCCGGTAATGATCGCGGCCATCGTTGTTGCCGTGCTGGTGATGATGCTGTGCGCTGGCGCCATCAGCGACTTCATCGACAAGCACCCGTCGCTGAAGATGCTCGCGCTGTCGTTCCTGATCGTGGTCGGTACCGTGCTGATCGCCGAAGCGTTCGACGTGCATGTGCCCAAAGGCTACGTCTACTTTGCCATGGCGTTCTCGCTGGCAGTGGAAGCGATCAACATTCGCATGCGCACCGCCGCCGCCCGCAAGGCAGGCAAAGAGCATGACCCGGTGAAACTGCGCAAGGACATTCCGGGTCAATAAGATCAGGAAGTGCAGCACAGAAAGGGCCCTTCATGGCCCTTTTTTCATTTCTGGTCGGTTTCAAACCCGTGCCAGCCATGCGAAGCTGGCGACAGCTGCGCAAAACAACTAAAGCTTTGAGTGAGCACCGAAAATTATTCCAATGCTCATGTTTCTTTTCTTGGCCCACTAGGCCATCGCAACAGGGGGCCTTCGCCATGCTGACCCTGCTCAACCTGCTCTCGGCCGTGACGCTTCTGGTCTGGGGCACCCACATCGTGCGTACCGGCATCCTCCGGGTATTCGGCTCGAACCTGCGGCGCATCATCAGCCAGAACATGGACAAGCGGCCGCTAGCCTTCATCGCCGGCATTCTGGTCACCGCCATGGTGCAAAGTAGCAACGCCACGGCCATGCTGGTCACCTCCTTCGTCGGCCAAGGCCTGATGGCCATGACCCCGGCCTTGGCGATCATGCTCGGTGCCGACGTGGGTACCGCACTGATGGCCCGGGTACTGACCTTCGACCTGTCATGGCTGTCGCCACTGCTGATCTTCCTCGGGGTGATCTTCTTCCTTTCGCGCAAGCAGACGCGGGCCGGCCAATTGGGCCGTGTAGGCATCGGCCTTGGGCTGATCATCCTGGCACTTGAGCTTATCGTGCAGGCAGCTGCGCCGATCACTCATGCCCAGGGCGTGAAAGTGCTGTTTGCCTCGCTGACCGGCGACATCATGCTCGACGCCCTGGTCGGGGCGATGTTCGCCATGATTTCCTATTCAAGCCTGGCCGCCGTGCTGCTCACCGCCACACTGGCCGGCGCCGAAGTGATCAGCCTGCCGGTCGCCATCGGCCTGGTAGTTGGCGCCAACATCGGCAGTGGGCTGCTGGCGTTCATCGGCACCAGCATGCAGAACGCCGCCGGGCGCCGGGTGGCCCTGGGCAGCCTGCTGTACAAGTTGATCGGCCTGGTGCTGATCATCCCGGTGCTGCACCCGCTGGTGGAATGGATGGACTCGTTGAGCTTCAGCCCGCAAGAGCTGGTCATCGGCTTCCACCTGCTCTACAACACGCTGCGCTGCCTGCTCATGTTACCCACGGTCAAACCCATGGGCCGGCTGTGCAACGCCCTGTTGCCCGAACGGGAAACAGGCAACGGGCAAGTGCGCCCACGCCACCTCGACGCCTCGGCACTCGAAACGCCCAGCCTGGCCCTGGCCAATGCATGCCGAGAAACCCTGCGCCTGGGCGATATCGTCGACAGCCTGCTCGAAGCCATGCTCGGCGCGTTGCGCGGTACCCAGGCGGCCTTGCCACAGCAGGTCCGCGCCTTGGGCGAAGATGCCGAAGCCCTGTACAGCGCGATCAAGCTGTACCTGGCGCAGATGTCGCGCGAGGACCTCAGCGAACAGGACAATCGCCGTTGGGCCGAAATCATCGAGCTGGCCATCAACCTCAAGCTCGCCTGCGACCTGATCGAACGCATGCTGCGCAAGGTCCAGCAGCAGAAAACCAGCCAGCGCCGGGAGTTTTCCCAGGTCGGCCTGGAGGAACTGACCGGCCTGCAGGAACAATTGCTGGCCAACCTGCGCCTGGGCCTGTCGGTGTTCCTCAGTGCCGACCCGGAAAGCGCCCGCTTGCTGCTGCGGGAGAAACGCAGGTTCCGTGCCCAGGAACGGCGCCTCGCCCACGCCCATGTCAGCCGCCTGCAGCGCAAGGTCGTGCAAAGCATCGAGACCAGTTCGCTACACTTGGAGCTGATCGCCGACATGAAGCGGTTGAACTCTTTGTTCTGTAGCAGTGCCTATGTGGTACTGGGCGGCTCGGACACCGGTGGGCTGATGCTCGACAGTGTGCCGGACGAAGCCCGCCAGCCGTGAATTCTTATAGCTAAGGACCCTCGCTCGCCCATGCGTTGCCTGATGTTCGTTTGCCTGCTGATCTGCAGCCTGCCCTCGATCGCCCTCGACCGCTCGCGGGTCGAAGGCTACCTGTTGCCCAATGGCCTGCAGGTCATCCTGAAAAACGGCTACGAACGTGATCATGTGGCAATTCGCCTGGTGGTCGGGGTGGGCCTGGATGACTTCGATTGCGAGCAGAAAGAACTGCCGCACCTGCTTGAGCACCTGTTGTTCAGCGGCATCGACGAAATGGGCGAGGGCGGCCTGGAAGAGCGCCTGCAGGCGCTTGGCGGCGAGTGGAACGCCTACACCAGCAGCGCCGACACGACTTTTGTCATCGAAGCCCCTGCGCGCAATCAGCGCAAGGTCCTCGACCTGCTGCTGGCGGTGATCCGCGATACCCGCATCGACGCCAAGGCCCTGGCCACCGCCAAGCGCATCATCGAACGCGAAGATGGCGGCCACTACGGCCACTTGCAGCGCTGGCTCGACCGCCAGGATATCGGCCACCCGGCCAGCGACCAGTTGGCCACCGAGCTGGGGCTGAAATGCCCGGAGCGCTCCAACCTCGACGACATGACCCTTGAGCAAGTACAGGCCTTGCGTGACCGCTGGTACGCGGCCAACAACATGACCCTGATCGTGGTCGGCGGCCTCGACCGTCTGCTGCCGGCGTATCTGGAGCGCACCTTTGGCGAACTGCCAGCAACTGAACCAGAAGAACGCCGCAACCTGGAAAGCATTACCCAGCAGGCCGAGCAGCGCCGCGACCTGACCCGTGGCTGGCTGGGCGACAGCGTCAAACTGCACTGGCTGTTCATCGAGCCCGTGCTGGACAACGACCACCAGGCCACCCTCGACCTGCTGTCGCGTTACCTGGACTGGGCGCTGTACGACCAGCTGCGCCTGCGCAATGGGCTGTCCTATGGCCCTTCGGTGCAACGAGAAAGCTTCGGCGACACCGGCCTGCTCAGCCTCAATGCCGACCTTGAGCGCGATGACATCGACAAGGCGGTGAAGGTGATGCAGGCGCTGTTCGACCACCTGCGCAAGGAAGGCCTCGACCCAGACACCTTTGCCCGCATCAAGGACGCCAGCGTCGCCAAGGAAAGCTGGAGTACCCAGGGTAACAGTGCCTTGGCCGACTACTACTGGGGTGCGCTGAACGACTATACCGACGGGCGCTTCGCCAACCCGGTGCGCAAGCTGCGCCAGGTCAGCCTGGCCCAGGCCAACGAGGCGCTGAAGGCACTGCTCAAGGAGGACGGCTACCTGCGCATCGAAAAGCCGTTGCTTGGCTATGACGAACTATACGGGCTGGTCGCGCTGATAGTGGGCCTGATACTGGCGGCCGGGCTGCTGCGCTGGCGGCGGCAAGGCCCGCAACGGCCGAGTGGTGCTACACGGCAGCGGTGAATCGGCGGTATCCTTTTGCCAGTACCGGCCCCTTCGCGGGCGTGCCCGCGAAGGGGCCGGTACCGCCAACTCATCCTTTCTGTCGTAGCCCCCAATGCCCCAAATCCCCCATATCGTCCAGCGCATCATCGAACTGCTCAAACGCTACCCCGGCATCATCGCGCTCGGCGGTTTCCTCTCCGGTATCGGCAGCTTCATCCTGGTCGATCGCCAAGCCGGCCTGGCCAGCTGGGTCGCCATACTCATGCTGGTCAGCTGGGTCTGGCTGATGCTGGAAAACACCCTCACCGGCTTGTTCGCACGCACCTTCAACCGCGAGATCCCGCAGCCGCTATTGCGCTACGCGACGCAGATGATCCACCAGGAAACACTGTTCTTCGTGCTGCCGTTCTTCTTCATCACCACCACCTGGAACAGCGGCCAATTGGTCTTCACTGGCTTGCTTGGCGCCGCCGGCCTGATTTCGATCACCGACCCCCTGTACTACAAGTGGCTGGCACCCCGGCGCTGGCTGTTCCTGGCATTGCACACCCTGACGCTGTTCGCCGCCCTGTTGACTGCGTTGCCGATCATCCTGCACCTGACCACCGCGCAAAGCTTCAAGCTGGCCCTGATCGCAGCCATGGCCCTGTCGTTCCCAAGCCTGGCCAGTAGCTTCCCGATCAACAACTGGCGCCGCGCCGTCGCGCTGGTGGTGGTTACCCTGTCGGTCGGTGCCGGCGGCTGGCTGTTGCGCTCCTGGGTGCCGCCAGCAACCCTGTGGATGACCGAGGTGGCGGTGAGCACCGAAGTACTCAACCGCCAGCCAGGCGAATCGCTGGACGAGATTGCCGCCAGTCGCATACGCAGCAGCGGCCTGTACGCCTATACCGCCATCAACGCGCCACGCGGCCTGAATGAGCGGATCTACCATGTGTGGCAAAAGGACGGCCAGGAGGTCGACCGCATAGCCCTGGACATCCACGGCGGGCGCAAGGAAGGCTACCGGGCCTGGACCCACAAGCAGAACTTCCCGCCCAACCCGGTAGGCAAGTGGCAGGTAAGGGTGCTGACCGAAGATGGGCAGGTGATCGGCGTGCTGCGCTTCAAGGTGGTCGACGACGCACCGGCGCAGTAAGTAAAAAGGGGCTGCGTTGCAGCCTCGTAGCCCCCAACACAGCACATAATCAACAAACAGCCCATGCCCGCTGCGCTATGATCAGCCCCTAAGCCTTAGCGCCGAGTCAATTGCATGGAGCCTATGACCACCCCCAGCGCCATTCTGGACACCAGCAGCCAGCCGCCCTGCCTGCGCATTACCGGTGATTGGACCCTGGAGCATTACGCCAACCTCAAGCGCGAAAGCGAGCAACTGCGCACGCAATACGCTGCCGACACCGTCGCCGACCTCAGCCAGCTAGGCCGCCTGGACACCGCCGGCGCGTCGCTGCTGGCCGAGCTGCTAGGTTCCGAGCGCCTGTCGCGCTGTACCCAAGACCTGCCCGAAGCCAGCCGCGCACTGCTCAAGAACGTCTACTGCTCGGTCCAGGACTACTGCATCCCGGTCAAGGAGCCCGAGCGGAACGTACTGCTGATGCTGCTGGAACGCATCGGCCGCGCCGTCGGCACACTGTGGCAAGACTCCATGCAGTTGCTCGGTTTCGTCGGCGTCATCCTCGAAACCTTGCTGCGTCGCGCCCTGCAACCGCATCGCTGGCGCTTCACACCGGTGGTGGCACATATCGAACAGACCGGGCTGGATGCCGCGCCCATCGTCGCCTTGCTGACCTTCCTGGTGGGTGCGGTAGTGGCCTTCCTCGGTGCCACGGTGCTGGCCGACTTCGGCGCGACCATTTTCACCGTCGACCTGGTGGCGTTCTCGTTCCTGCGCGAATTCGCCGTGCTGCTGACCGCCATCCTCATGGCCGGGCGCACGGCCAGCGCGTTCACCGCGCAAATAGGCTCGATGAAGGCCAATGAAGAAATCGACGCCATCCGCACCCTGGGCCTGAACCCCATGGAGCTACTGGTGGTGCCACGGGTGCTGGCCTTGCTGATTTCGCTGCCGTTGCTCACCTTTGTCGCGATGATCTGCGGCATGATTGGTGGCGCGGTGGTCTGCGCCCTGACGCTGGATATCTCGCCGGCCATGTTCCTGTCGCTGCTGCAAAGCGACATCGGCGTGCAGCACTTTCTGGTAGGCCTGGCCAAGGCACCCTTCTTCGCCTTCCTGATCGCCGCCATCGGCTGCCTGGAAGGCTTCAAGGTCAGCGGCAGCGCCGAATCGGTAGGGGCACACACCACCTCGGCGGTGGTGCAGTCGATTTTCGTGGTCATCGTGCTGGATGCGGTAGCCGCGCTGTTCTTCATGGAGATGGGCTGGTGAGTGATCAGGATCGCGTCATCGAAGCCCGTGGCATCTGCAACCGCTTCGGCCGCCAGGTGGTGCATGAAAACCTCGACCTTGACCTGTACCGTGGCGAAATCCTCGCCGTGGTCGGTGGCTCAGGTAGCGGCAAATCGGTGCTGCTACGCAGCATCATCGGCTTGCGCCGGCCCAATGAAGGGCAGATCAAGGTGTTCGGCCAGGACTTGGCCGGCCTGCATGAAGAACAGCGCTCGCTGGTCGAGCGGCGCTTTGGCGTGTTGTTTCAGAAGGGCGCGCTGTTCTCTTCTCTGACGGTGACCGAGAATGTGGCCTTGCCCCTGATCGAGCACGCCGGGCTGTCCCGCGCCGATGCCGAGCACCTGGCCGGCGTGAAGCTGGCCCTGGCCGGGTTGCCGATCTCGGCCGCCGACAAGTACCCGGCCTCGTTGTCGGGGGGCATGATCAAGCGTGCGGCGCTGGCCCGCGCACTGGCCCTGGACCCGGACATCCTGTTCCTCGACGAACCCACCGCCGGCCTGGACCCGATCGGTGCCGCCGCGTTCGACCAGTTGATCCTCACCCTGCGCGATGCCCTGGGCCTGTCGGTGTTCCTCATCACCCACGACCTCGACACCCTGTACACCATCACCGACCGCATTGCGGTGCTGTCGCAGAAAAAAGTCCTGGTGGCCGGCCCGCTGGCCGAGGTCGAGCAGACCAACGACGCCTGGATCCAAGAATACTTTCACGGCCCACGCGGGCGCGCAGCCGAACAGGCTGCCACCCGTGCCGGGCAGGAGCGCTGAGCAATGGAAACCCGAGCCCATCACGTTCTTATCGGCCTGGTCACCGTCCTGGTGGTAGCCGGCGCCATGCTGTTCGGCCTGTGGCTGGCCAAGTCCAGTGTCGACGACGCCTTCAAGGATTACGAAGTGGTGTTCAACGAAGCCGTCTCGGGCCTGTCCCGTGGCAGCCCGGTGCAGTACAACGGCATCAAGGTGGGCGATGTGTCCACCCTGCGCCTGGACCCCAAAGACCCACGCCGGGTACTGGCACGGGTACGTCTGAGCGGTGACACACCGGTAAAGGAAGACACCCAGGCCAAGCTGACCCTGGCCGGGGTCACTGGCAACTCGTTCATCCAGCTCAGCGGCGGCACCCCGCAAAGCCCAGAACTGAAGGGCAAAGATGGCAAGCTACCGGTGATCATCGCCTCGCCATCGCCCATCTCGCGCCTGCTCAATGACAGCAGCGACCTGGTGACCAACATCAACCTGCTGCTGCACAACGCCAACCAGATGTTCTCCGAGGACAACATCGGCCACCTCAGCAACACCCTGGCCAACCTCGACAAGACCACCGGCGCCTTTGCCGGCCAGCATGGCAGCATCGCCGAGGCCATCGAACAGCTGGTGCAGGTGGGCAAGCAGGCCAGCGCCACCCTGGCCGAAACACAGACGCTGATGCGCAATGCCAACGGCCTGCTGGGCAGCGAAGGCAAACAGGCGATCGGCAGCGCCGAGCAGGCCATGCAGTCACTGGCTGAAAGCACGGCAACCATCAACAACCTGCTGAAGAACAACAGCGAGGCCATCGGCGACGGCGCCCAGGGCCTGAACCAGCTCACCCCGGCCATTCGTGAACTGCGCGAAACCCTTAACGCACTCAAAGGCATTTCCCGGCAACTGGAGGCCGACCCGAGCGGCTACCTGCTTGGCCGCGACAACAACAAGGAGTTCCAGCCATGAAACCGTCGCTGCGCCTGCTGGCCCTGGCGGCCGCGCTGAGCCTGGCCAGTGCCTGCTCGATCCTGCCCAAAAGCGAACCCGTGGACCTTTACCGCCTGCCAGTGAATCAACCCAGCCGCACGGCACCGGCACTGGACTGGTCATTGCGCCTGAACAAGCCACTGGCCAGCGAAGTGCTGGCCGGGCCACGGATTGCCGTGATTCCCCAAGGCGATATGGTCAGCAGCTACAAGGGCGCACGTTGGAGCGATGCGGCCCCGGTGCTGCTGCGCAACCGCTTGCTCGATGGCTTCCAGCGTGACGGCCAGGTGCAGCGCCTGAGCGCCGACGACAGCAACCTGCAGGCTGACTACGAGCTGGCTGGCGAGCTGCAGGCGTTTCAGAGTGAATACCGCCCAGGCGGGGCGGTAGAGGTGGTGATCCGCTACGACGCACGCCTGGTCCAGGGGCGCAACCAGCGCATCCTGGCCAGCAAGCGCTTTGAGATCCGCCAACCACTGACCGACAAACAGGTGTCAGCCGTGGTTACCGGCTTTGGCCAAGCCAGCGACCAACTGGTGGGGCAGGTGGTGAGCTGGACCATTGCCCAGGCAAACCAGGCTCAACCGAGGGTTCAGGCGAAGAACCAGTAGCAGATGAAGATCGCCGCGATCACCCCGGACAACTCGGCCAGCAGTGCGCAACCGACTGCATGGCGCACACGTTGGATGCCGACGGCGCCAAAGTACACGGCCAGTACATAGAAGGTGGTTTCGGTACTGCCTTGAATCGTCGCCGCGACCAAGGCCGGGAAACTGTCCACGCCTTGGGTCTGCATGGTTTCGATCAGCATGGCCCGTGATGCGCTACCGGAAAACGGCTTGACCAGCGCCGTCGGCAAACCCTCGACGAAGCGTGTGTCCAGGCCCATCCAGTTCACCGCATGGCGAATGCCGTCCAGGGCCAGCTCCAAGGCACCTGATGCGCGCAGCACACCCACCGCCACCAGCATCGCCACCAGGTAGGGCAGCAGGTTCTTGGCCACATCGAAACCTTCCTTGGCACCTTCGACGAAGGCTTCATACACCTTCACCCGCTTCAAGGCACCGATCACCAGGAACAGCATGATCACGCCAAACAACGTGAGGTTGCCCAAGATGGACGACAGGCTTGCCAGTGCAGCGGCCGACAGGGTGCCGAGGAACGCCATGAAACCTCCCAGCAGCAAAGCGCCGGGGATGAAGTAGGCAAGCACCACCGGGTCCCACAGTCGCAAGCGCTGCATCACTGCCACCGACAGCAGGCCGACCAAGGTCGAGACGCTGGTCGCCAGCAGGATCGGCAGGAACACCATGGTCGGGTCCGGCGCGCCCTGCTGGGCCCGGTACATGAAGATGGTGACCGGCAGCAGCGTCAGCGAAGAGGCGTTGAGTACCAGGAACAGGATTTGCGCGTTGCTCGCCGTGGTGCTGCTGGGGTTCAGCTCCTGCAGCGCGCGCATGGCCTTCAGGCCAATCGGCGTCGCGGCGTTGTCCAGGCCCAGGCCGTTGGCGGCAAAATTCATGGTGATAAGGCCCAGGGCCGGGTGACCAGGCGGCACTTCCGGCATCAGGCGGGCGAACAGCGGGCCCAGCACCTTGGCCAGCCATTCGACGATACCGGCCTTTTCGGCGATCTTGAGAAAGCCCAGCCACAGGGTCAGCGTGCCGAACAGCAGCACCATCACCTCCACCGACAGCTTGGCCATGGCGAAGATGCTTTCGACCATTGCGGCGAAGATGCCCGCGTTGCCGGCCACCAGCCATTGGGCCAGGGCGGACACCGCCGCCACCAGGAAAAAGCCGAGCCAAAGGCCGTTGAGCATCCGTGTGTACCCCCTGAAAAATGCCCGAATGATAGCGTATCGAAGCCTGGGGCTGGCGATCGCGCGCCTACAATGGTCCGCGAATGACCCGGAAAACAAAAAGCCCCGACAAGTCGGGGCTTTGGGTCAAACAGCCATCAGGCTCAGCGCTTGGCGGTTTCGCCAACCACCGCAGCTTCCTGCTTGTCGGCCATCAGCGAAGCGTAGTACTTCTCGCCCTTGGCGGCGTCGTACATGCCTTCCCAACGAGCGATGACCAGTGCAGCCAGGGCGTTGCCGACAACGTTCAGCGCGGTGCGGGCCATGTCCATGATGCGGTCGACACCGGCGATGAAGGCCAGGCCTTCCAGCGGGATGCCCACGCTGCCCAGGGTGGCCAGCAGCACGACGAACGACACACCCGGCACACCAGCGATACCTTTGGAGGTGACCATCAGTGTCAGCACCAGCAGCAGCTGCTGGCTCCACGACAGGTCGATGCCGTACAGCTGGGCAATGAAGATGGCCGCGATGCTCTGGTACAGGGTCGAACCGTCAAGGTTGAAGGAGTAGCCGGTCGGCACCACGAACGAGCAGATCGACTTCGGCGCGCCGTACTTCTCCATTTTCTCGATCACGCGCGGCAGCACGGTTTCCGAGCTGGAAGTGGAGTAAGCCAGAATCAGCTCATCTTTCATGATGCGCATGATCTTGATTACCGAGAAGCCGAACACGCGGGCAACCAGGCCCAGCACCATGAAGGCGAAGAAGGCGATGGCGAAGTACACCAGCAGCACCAGCTTGGCCAGCGGCAGCAACGAACTGAAGCCGAAGTTGGCCACGGTCACGGCGATCAGGGCGAACACGCCGATAGGGGCGTAGTTCATGATCATGTGGGTGACCTTGAACATGGTTTCCGAAACAGCCTGGAAGGTACGCACCAGTGGGTCGCGCAGTTCTGCCTGGAGGCTCGACAGGCCCAGGCCGAACATGACCGAGAAGAAGATGATCGGCAGCATTTCGCCACGCATGAGCGCTGCGAAGATGTTCGACGGGATCAGGTTCAGCAGGGTTTCGATGAACGCGTGCTCATGCTGCACCTCGGCCGCAGTGGCCTGGTACTTGGAGATGTCCACGGTACCCAGGGTGCTCATGTCGATGCCGGCGCCCGGGTGGAACAGGTTGGCCAGCACCAGGCCCACGACGATGGCAATGGTGGTCACTACTTCGAAGTAGATGATGGTCTTCAGGCCAATGCTGCCCAGTTTCTTCGCGTCGCCAACCCCGGCGATGCCCACGATCAGCGACGAGATCACGATCGGGACGACGATCATCTTGATCAGGCGAATGAAGATGTCACCAGCGGGCTGGAGGACGTTGCTGATCCACCAGGCCTTTTCTGCACTGAAGTGGTTCAGTAGCGCGCCGATTGCAACACCCAGGACCAGACCGATGACGATCTGCCAGGCGAGGCTCAGTTTTGCCTTCTTCATGTCTTTACCCTTTGTTCTAGTGGTCATGGCACCTGGCGGAAACACGTGTAACAGAGCCATTGGCAAAGTCACGAGCCGTGCAAGCTTCCGTCCGGCGACGTCATGTAAGGACACCGCAGGCGAGCGACAGGGCGCTCTGGCCAGCGAAAAAGGCGGCAACTATTGCGACGGGAAGGGGCGAAAGCTAATGCCGGAAACGCATGCCCCATGCCGTTTTGGCATACGGTTTTCGACCCATTCGGCAGCTTCGCAAGTGATTGATTTATAACGTTCGGAATCCCGAACAAGACCAAACCGCCATATTTCGGCAGATTTGACGGTACACAAAGGGCAAGGAAGATGGCTTGTTCGACAATCCGAATGGCGGAAATGCCGCTTGTACCAGCAACAAGAAGGTCGAAAAAAATTTGATGTACGGTCGAGACAAAATGTGTCTCGGGAGAAAAAACGCGCAAGAGAAGCGACGCTTCATACGGGGCTCCTCGGAAGTCAGGCCTGACAAGGTATCCCTGTGATACCGCCGGCCTGATACTTCCGATTCCGCCTTTCCTGACCCGGCCCATTACTGGAGGCACTCCCTGTACCCCTAGGCCACTCCGATCCTGCAACAATCAGAACAGCCCGGCCCCTTGGTCATGTGCTGCCCCTCCTCGGGGCGGCGCATCATAGAAGGCTGAACTATAGAAAGGTTCAGCTTCTATTACGTGACAGTGGTGACCGTTCATCCGTACCGGCAATAAATGCTCAGTACCAGTTCGGGTCACGCTTGAGCTGCTCCTGCAGCATCGCCTTCATGCCATCGTCCGGTTCGCCTAACCAACGATACTGCGCATGACGGGTGGGCGACTTGTCGCTCGGCAAGCCTTCGGGCACCTCCACGAGCATCCCGTAGGCGTCATCCTTATCCCAGCTGAACGCCACGATCAGGCGTTTGTAAGTGCAATTATCCTTGGCCTCGCACAGCGGCCCGACCAAATACTTGTCGCCGTCTTCGGTAACGGCAGACATCTGCTGCTGGGCACTGCCGGTCAGATTGACCACCCAATCGGGCAGGCGTTCCTCGCCTTTGAGAGTGTCCTGCCAGGTTTCCCGGTACTCCGGGTCCGAGCCGAGCAACTGATCGACCCGGACCTGGCCGTCATTGGCCGCCATCGCCGCCGTACTGCCACCCAGCAACAGGGCGGCAGCCAGGGCTGAACAAAGCTTCCTGCTCATCTTCAACCTCGTCCACGTCC
The DNA here is from genome assembly GCF_001320565.1 of Pseudomonas sp. NBRC 111132. NCBI lineage: Bacteria > Pseudomonadati > Pseudomonadota > Gammaproteobacteria > Pseudomonadales > Pseudomonadaceae > Pseudomonas > Pseudomonas sp. NBRC 111132. The sequence goes on along the minus strand of NZ_BCBI01000023.1, from coordinate 57,805 downwards.
AAAGAAGAAGGAGGCTACGAACAACACCAGGAAGACGATGAACAGGATCTTGGCGATACCCGTCGCAGCGCCCGCGATACCACCGAAGCCCAGTACAGCGGCGACAATGGCAATGATGAGGAAAGTGATAGCCCAGCTCAGCATGGTGGTTCTCCTTTCTTTTTGCGGAATAGATCCGGCCGGCAGGTCAGAAGACCCAGCGGTCCTGAGGCACGACAGTTTCCAGGGTGGCCGGTGAGGCAGTGGCCTGGCCGGTAGGCAGCGGCTCAGCCGCCTTGACCAAGGTGTTGGCACGGGTTGCCTGGATCTGCGTCAACAGGGCAGTCTGCGCCGCCACTTGCTCGGCCAGACGCGCCGTTTGCCAGCTGTAATAGAAGAGGCCGGCGGCCAAGGTCAGCAGCAACGCCATGCCGAGTGTCAGCATCTGGCGCAAGGGCAGTGCGGCGATCTGCGAGCGGTTGACGGATTGGCGGTTCATGCCGGCTCCTCCTGCTGTAATTTTTGTTCAAACCTGAACAGGTAATTGCAGCCTGCATGCCAGCCTTCGAAATTAAATTAAATCCTTTTAGATCAACTAGTTAGATAACAACAAGGCAAGCAGTAAGGACGTATCCTGCACGATGCCGCCCGTGCAGTCGTGCGAATTGCACGATCAGCCTTCGACCTTGATCGCCACCTTGAGCAGGTCAGCATCCACCCCACGCACACCGATGATCTGCCGGGCGATCTCCACAGCGATGGTTTTTTGCTCGGCGCTGACCACCTCGCCCGACAGCCTTACCATGCCTGCCTCGCTAGCCACTTTCAGGTTCAGGCCGTCGAGGTTGCGACTGAAGCGATAGCTGTTCTGGATCTTGTCGATGATCCAGCTGTCACTCGGCTGCGGCCCAGTTGGCGCCCCCACCGGTGTTTCCCGGGCCTTGGCCATGGCGGCGGTATCCAGGCTGACCAGGTTGTTGACCAGATGCACGCCGTCGGTGGTACGCGCCACCACGCCCGCCAACTCCTTGGCTTCGGCACTGTCGACCTTGCCGCGCAAGGTCACCACGCCTTCACTGCTTTGTACTTCTATAGGCGCCTTCTCAGTGGTGCGGCTCCACAGCAGACGGGCACGTATCACCGCAGCCAGGGTGGCGTCCTCCAGGCGCTGGGCGTAGGCACGCAATTCAAGCGGGCGCTCTACCAGTTGGGGATTGACTCGCAGCTGGTTCTCCACCTGTTCAATACCCCGAGTGGCCCGCGCCACATCCTCGGCCAGCTGCCGCTCGACCTCGTTCTCCACTTCACCGGAAAGACGCGCCTGCTTGCCGTCCACTTCAACCGTGATACGGAACGGGTCGAGCATGCGATTGAGTGACAGGGCGGTTTGCAGGGCGCCTTCCAGGCGCGCGTCCTGCACAGGGTCGGCGAATGCAGGGGTAAAGGCTGGCAGCAGGGTGGCTGCCAACACGGCTGTACGCAGGGAAAAGGGCATGGCAGTGCCTCCTTCTTGGCAAAATCTAAAAAACTTCGCAACCAATGTGCCAGCGCGTGCCTCTAAGCAAAGCATTGGAAAATCACGGGTTGCAGGCATCCTTTGGCCATTGGCTAGCATGCAAAGGACAGAATCCTTCAGAATTGACCATGCAACTTGCCCGATTTTTCCCACACTAAATAACGATCTATCCCAAAGGAGCGCAGGAAATGGAATCAGCCCAGGACAACCAAGGCCGCATTCTGCTGGTGGATGACGAGTCCGCGATCCTGCGCACCTTCCGCTACTGCCTGGAGGACGAGGGCTACAGCGTGGCCACAGCCAACAGCGCGGCCCAGGCCGAAAGCCTGCTGCAGCGCCAGGTGTTCGACCTGTGCTTCCTCGATTTGCGCCTGGGTGAAGACAATGGCCTGGACGTGCTGGCGCAGATGCGTATCCAGGCCCCGTGGATGCGAGTGGTGATCGTTACCGCACACTCGGCGATCGATACAGCGGTAGACGCCATCCAGGCCGGCGCGGCCGACTACCTGGTCAAGCCGTGCAGCCCCGACCAGTTGCGCCTGGCCACCGCCAAGCAACTGGAAGTGCGCCAGCTTTCTGCCCGCCTGGAGGCGTTGGAAGGTGAAATTCGCAAACCCAAGGACGGCCTCGACTCCCACAGCCCGGCCATGATGGCGGTGCTGGAAACCGCCCGCCAGGTCGCCACCACCGACGCCAACATCCTCATCCTTGGCGAGTCCGGTACCGGCAAGGGCGAGCTGGCACGGGCCATCCATGGCTGGAGCAAGCGCGCGCGCAAAGCCTGCGTGACCATCAACTGCCCGTCGCTCAACGCCGAGCTGATGGAAAGCGAGCTGTTCGGCCATACCCGTGGCGCCTTCACCGGAGCCAGCGAAAGCACCCTTGGGCGGGTCAGCCAAGCGGACGGCGGCACGCTGTTCCTCGACGAAATCGGCGATTTCCCGTTGACCTTGCAGCCCAAACTGCTGCGCTTCATCCAGGACAAGGAATACGAACGCGTCGGCGACCCGGTTACCCGACGTGCCGATGTGCGCATTCTGGCCGCCACCAACCTCAACCTCGAAGAGATGGTGCGCGAAAGCCGCTTCCGCGAAGACCTGCTGTATCGCCTGAACGTCATCACCCTGCACCTGCCGCCGCTGCGCGAACGCAGTGAAGACATCCTCACCCTGGCCGACCGCTTTCTCGCCCGCTTCGTCAAGGAATACTCTCGCCCCGCCCGCGGTTTCAGTGACGAGGCGCGCGCTGCGCTGCTCAACTATCGCTGGCCCGGCAACATTCGCGAACTGCGCAACGTCGTGGAACGGGCCAGCATCATCTGCCCACAGGAGCGTGTGGAAATAAGCCACCTGGGCATGGGTGAGCAACCCACCGGCAATGCGCCGCGCGTGGGTGCCGCGCTTAGCCTGGATGAGCTGGAGCGCGCGCATATCGGTGCCGTGCTGGCCGCCAGCGATACCCTCGACCAAGCGGCCAAGACCTTGGGCATCGATGCCTCCACCCTGTACCGCAAGCGCAAGCAGTACAACCTGTGAAGTGGCCGCCCATGAAGCTGCGCACGCGGCTTTTCCTCAGCATCTCGGCGCTGGTGACCGTGGCGTTGCTGGGCCTGCTGCTGGGCCTGGTCAGCGTGCTGCAGATGGCCGCCGTGCAACAGCAGTTGGTGCGCGAAACCACCCATGCCCTGGAAGTGGGGCTGAAATTGCGCCAGAACCTGGGCGAACAGCTGACCCTCATTCTTGATGAAGAAACCGCCCCGGATAACCTGCGGCTGCTGCAGGACAACTTCCAGGCCCTGCTCAACCAAGGGCTGGAACAAGGCGGTGAGCGCACCGGTTTCAGCAAGGCCAGCAGCAATTACCAAGCTTTTCTCCAGGCCTATCGCGATAGCGCCGCACCCGCCCGCAGCATGGGAGTCGATCAACCGCTGGGCGCCGCGTTCAACCAGGTGCGAACCGACCTGATCGATGCCCACAAGCAGGCCTTGGACCTGATCACCCGCAGCGAGGAGCACACCCGTGACCGCGCCCTGCTGGTCAGTGGTGTACTCGGCCTGATGGGTCTGGTGGTACTGGTGCTCGGCTTCATCACCGCACACAACATCGCCCGGCGTTTTGGCCAGCCTATCGAAGCCTTGGCCAAAGCGGCCGACCAACTGGGCAAAGGCAATTTCGACGTCACCTTGCCGGTCACCCAGGCGACCGAGCTGAACCAGCTGACTCGCCGCTTTGGCCTGATGGCCGATGCCTTGCGCAAACACCAGGCCACCAACGTTGACGAGCTGCTGGCCGGTCAGCAGCGCTTGCAGGCTGTGCTCGACAGCATCGACGATGGCCTGCTGATCATCGACCGCCAGGGTCGCCTTGAGCACCTCAACCCCGTGGCGCAACGCCAGCTCGGCTGGAGCGACAGCCGCGTGGGCAGCGGCCTGGCCAACGCCCTGCAGCGACCAGAGCTTGAGCAACAGCTGCGCCAGGTACTGCGCGGAGGTAGCCTAGACCGTCAACCGGACGACCTGAACATCGAAGTCGATGAAGAAACACGCCTGCTCACCTACAGCTTGACCCCCGTCAGTCACCCGCAGGGGCCCATCCTCGGCGCGGTGATGGTGCTGCACGATGTGACCGAGCAACGAGCCTTCGAGCGCGTGCGCAGCGAGTTCGTGCTGCGCGCCTCCCACGAACTGCGTACCCCAGTGACCGGCATGCACATGGCCTTCGGCCTGCTGCGCGAGCGGGTCAAGTTCCCGCCCGATGCACGCGAGAACGACCTGCTGGAAACCATCGGCGAAGAAATGCAGCGCCTGACCCAGTTGATCAACGACCTGCTCAACTTCTCCCGATACCAGAGCGGGCTGCAAAAGCTCGAGCTGGCCCCCTGCGCCCTCGACGAACTGCTGGAGCGTGCGCAGCTGCGCTTTGCCGAGCAGGCGCAGCAAAAGCAGATCGAGTTGCTCAAGGAGCTGGAAGCGCCACTACCGCGCATTCAGGCCGACGTCGCCCAGCTGGACCGGGTGCTGGACAACCTGCTGCACAATGCCATCCGCCATACCGCCAACGGCGGGCGCATCCGCCTGCATGCCAGGCGACATGCGGAGCGGGTGATCATCAGCATCGAGGACAACGGTGAGGGCATTGCCTATGGGCAGCAAGGGCGCATCTTCGAGCCTTTCGTGCAGGTAGGCCGCAAGAAAGGTGGCGCAGGGCTGGGGCTGGCGTTGTGCAAAGAGATCGTGCAACTGCACGGCGGGCGCATGGGCGTATTTTCACGGCCAGGGCAAGGGACCCAGTTCTACATGGCATTGCCGGTATGAATGCTGTAATGCGCCTACACCCGACGTGGCAGGTGCCCGCGGGTCACCAGCTCGGCAAATTGACGGGCGTTCAGTGGCCGGGCAAACAGCCAGCCTTGGCCGTAATTGACTCCCTCACTGTTCAGTAGCACCGCCTGGTCCTCGAACTCGATGCCTTCGGCAATCACCCGTAGGTGCAGGTCATGGGCCATGCGGATGATATGCGGAGCCACGCCGCTACTGGCGGCATCATGGCCCAGGGCATCAATAAACGCCTTGTCGATTTTCAGGCAGTCCACTGGCAGGGTCTGCAAGTAGGCAAGGCTGCAATAGCCGGTACCAAAATCGTCGATCAGCACTTGATGCCCCACGGCGCGCAGCGCCTGCAGGTTGTCGCGGGCCACCACCACGTCGATCAGGCCGCGCTCGGTTACCTCGAAGGCGATCTGGCTGGGTGCCACGCGATGCAACGCCAGCAAGCGCGCCGCCACCCGGCCGATACGAGGCACCATCACATCGCAGGCCGCCAGGTTTACCGATATGTACAGCTTGGGGTGCGAGCGCAGCAACTGCCCTAATTGTTCAAGTACACGTTGCAGGACAAAGTCGGTGATCTGGCGAATCTGCCCGGTATTCTCCGCCAACGGAATGAACAGGTCCGGGCTGGTCAGCGTGCCGTCCGGACGGCGCCAGCGCACCAAGGCTTCGGCCCCAACGCAACGCCGGCTGTCGAGCTCGATGATTGGCTGGTACAGCACCTGCAACTCTCCACGGCGCAAGGCATTCTGCAACTCCGAGCTCATCGACCGCCGTTGCAGGATCAACTGCAATACCAGCCAACCGATGCAGCAGGCCGCCAGCACGCTACCGGGGAACAGCAACCAGAGCATGCCGTTCATCCTCAGCGGCAGGCTGGCCCGCGGCGCGATCAGTACAAGCTGGTAATCCGGTGACTTGGTTGGCATTCGGTAGATCAGCCGATCACTGAGTTCCAGCAGCGACTTGTGGCTGGTTGACCAGGCCGAGGGTGGTGGCCATACCTGTGGCGGGCCGAGCACGGGGATGGCCCGCGCGCCATTGTCCAGCACCACCACCAGGCTGCCGCCTGGGGGCAGGTCGACTACATCGGTCAAGTGACCACGCGAGGTGGAAACCAGAAACTTGCCACGGCCCAGCATCAGTGCTGCCAGGTTCTCGTTCGGCTCGGTGGTGGTGTTAAGCCAGTAGCTGTACGTCGGGCCTTGGATATCCGGCGCTCGCAAGGGAACGAACGCGCGCTCGTCACCGCGGTTGGAGCAGGCAACGTCGCCATCCACATAGGCCGCTTCATAGATGAACCGCGAGCTCAGGCCAACCTGCTGCAAGGCTGCCAGCATCGCCGGGCTGCAGCCGCGCAATGGCTGGGCCTGCAGCAGGTCGACCCCTTCGCGCAACTGGCCGAACACCTGTTCGAGGCGATCCAGAAAACGCTCGCCCTGGGCGTTCATCTGTTCGCTTTCGCTTTGCTTCATTTGTTGCAGGGCAATGCCGATGCTGGCAGAGAGCAATAACGCAGCGCTGGCCAACGCTGCCAAGGTGGCCAGCATCCAGGGGCGGTAAAAAATTTGGCGCAGCAAGGCGATGAGTGCTGACATCAAAGGCATCCAGTTGATAACTAAGGTATAGCAACTGAATCGAGAATCACCCGCACCGTTTGGCGCTTCGCTGCGGGCTACACAGGCTTAGCGCATCCGGTTGAGCACCTGCAGCATCGCGGCTGTCTGCGCATCCGGCATGCCGTCGAAGCGCTGCGGGCGGAAGCGCATCTGGAAGGCAGCGATCACATGGCGTGTAGCGACATCCAGCACGCCGGTCTGTTCGACTTGATAGCCAAAACGTGCCAGTTCCTGCTGGTACCAGCCAACGCTTGGCGGGTTGACACTGAAGTAGGCCTGCTGCCGTGCAACCGCGTTGGCATCCGGCCAGATACCCAGCCCGGCGTCGGCCAGGCGCTTCCACGGGAACAATGGCCCTGGGTCCAGCTTGCGCAGCGGGGCGATGTCGCTGTGGCCGATGATATGCCGGGGTTCGATGTTATTGCGTTTGACGATGTCCTTGAGCAGCGCGATCAACGACTGGACCTGCGCCTCGCTGTAAGGGTGCCAGACACGGCCGTTCGGGGTGTCGGTGAAGCCCGGGTTGACGATCTCGATACCGATGGACGAGGAATTCAGCCAGGTGCGCCCCTGCCACTGGCTATCACCTGCATGCCAGGCGCGACGGTTTTCATCCACCAGTTGATACACCGTCGCCGGGCCATCGCCGATCAAGTAATGGCTGCTGACCTCACCGTGGGTAAGCAACGCCAGAGAACGCTCCAGCGAAGCATTGGTGTAGTGCAGGACAACGAACTGGATGCGGTTGTCCTGATTGGCTGAAGGGTGGCTGCGGTCGATGCGCAGGCCCGTCGAGCAACCGGCGACAGACAACAACAAAAAGGAAATCAGGGTTTTTTTAAGCGTGGAAAGCACGTCAGTGGCCTCAGCGTATGAGCGCTACAGTATAACGTGCTCCCCACAGCTGCGCCTGCCGTGGATCGACGTGACTGGCTAACCTTGTTCGACGCGATTGCGCCCATGCTCCTTGGCCCGGTACAACGCGGCATCGGCGCGCTTGAGCACTTGGTCGCTGCGCTCCCCAGGACGGAATGCGCCCAGACCGATGGAGGTAGTGATCACCACCCGTTCACCCTTGAAGTGAAATGGGCAGGCCTCGACGGTGGCACGCAGCAGCTCGGCCACCTGTGCGGCGGCCGCCGGCGGGGTCTGCGGTAGCAGCAAGACGAACTCTTCGCCGCCAAAACGGGCGATGAAATCACGACCACGCAGGCGCTTGCGCAACTGGTCGGCAACGATCTTGAGGACCTTGTCTCCAGCCAGGTGCCCATAGCTGTCATTGATGCGTTTGAAATGGTCAAGGTCGAGAATCGCCATCGCCAGATGGCCACCGTTTTCTTGCCAGTCGAGCATTTCGCGTTCGACTCGCTCGCTCCAGGCGGCACGGTTGGGCAGGCCAGTGAGCGGGTCGAGCAGGGCTTTCTGGCGCTGCTCCTCCAGATGCTCGCGATAGCCAAGCGCCTCGTGCTCCATGTTCGCCACCCGCTCCGACAGGCCTTGCAGACGGCCAGCCAGCTCTTGCTCACGGCGATCACGCTCATGCTTGTGCTCGTCCATGGTCACCAGCAAGCCTTCCAGGCGGTTTTCCAGGATGTGCTTGAGGCTGTCTACGTCGGCGGCGCCTTGCACGCTGCTCTGCAGGCCATCGACGTGCTCGCGCAGTTGGCTATCCAGCTCGCGGGCCGCACTGCTGTTGTCGGCATGGCCGGCGCTGGCCTCATGCAAGTGGCTCTGGAAACCTTCCAGGCGTTCGTTGAGCTGCTGCAGGTAGGTTTCAAATTCGTGCTGGCCGCTGTCGGTAATCGCCAGCATGAGCACCGCCAGATCATCCAGCACCGGGATCAGCTCATACCAGTTCAAGCCGCGGGCAACCCGCTCGCGCATTTCCAACGCCTGGGCCTTGTGCCGCTCGGGCAGGCTGAGGTCATCGAGCAGGCCGATCAGGGTTTGCTCGATGTGCGCGGCAACCTGGCTGTAAGGCGGCTCCACCGCATAGGGCAGGGCATAGGGGCCGTCTTCACCGAAGGTTTCTTCCAGAGCCTGTAGTGGCTCTGCCTCAGCCAGCGGCTCGCTGGCGGCAGCTTCTGCCACTGGTGCTTCATCCTGTGGCATTTGCGGCAACGAGGCGGGCTGCGTTTCGACCGACTCGATCAGCGCCGGGCCAGAAACCTCCAGCTCAGCCTCGGGTGCGTCAGTCACTTCGGCGCAGGAGGCAGCAGGGCCCGGCAACGGTTGTAGCGCGTCGACGTCATCGGGCGGCAAGAGTGCGATGCTGCCCGCTGCCTGGGGTTGGGCTTCGGCCGCTGGCTGCGCCACCGGCGCATGCTCTGCCTCCGCCAGTGTTTCTTCTTCGCGGCTGCCGAACAAACGCTGCAGAAAACCTGGCCGGGCGTCTTCGCCGGGTTTGCCCAAGGCCGACAGCGCGCGCCCCTGCAGGCCGCTCAACTCGCCCAGCAGCGGCGGCAGCTCGCGTGACTGGGCAACCCCGCCGTCGAGCTTCTTCGCCAGTTTTTTCAATGGCCGCGAGATATCGCTGGGCAGCGGTAAGCCTTGCAGTTGGCCAACCAGTGCGGTCAGCGCATCGCTGACTTGGTTCATGCGGGTTTCGCGACGCTGTTCGGAGTCCAACACCGCTTTTTCAAGGCGCGGAATCAACCCGGCAAGGCCGGCGTCCATATTGTCGCTGCGGATGACATCGCGCATTTCCTTCATGCACTCATCGACGATCTTGTCACTGCCTTCGGCAGCCAGGGTGCTACGCACCAGGCCGCGACGCAGCAAGTCAAGACGGGCATCCCAACGGCGTTCGAGCCTTTCTTGCTGCTCGATGCTTTTCAGGTATTTTTCTTTCCAGCGCTCTGCGTCTTCAGTCATGCCCAGGTCCGCAAACGGTGATGGCAATTAGCTCAAAACCGGCAGCGTATCCACAGTCAATGCATCAGGCAATCGAATCTCGACAGCAACGGGAAGGTGGTCGGAAATTGGCTGCGCCAGCACCTCGACCCGCTCCAAAGTGAGGCTTGGGCTGAGCAGGATATGGTCCAGGCAACGTTGCGGTCGCCAGCTGGGGAAAGTGGCTTCGACTTGCGGGGCAACCAGGCCAAGGTCGCGCAACGGCGAATGCTCCAGCAGGTCGGTGGCATGGGTGTTCATGTCGCCCATCAGTACCTGGTGACGGTAACCGCCAATCAGCTCGCGAATGTAGCCCAGCTGCAGGGCGCGGGTCTTGGCCCCCAATGCCAGGTGCATCATCACCACGATCAGCGCATCTTTGCCCTCGCCAAAACGCACCAGGATCGCACCACGCCCGGCCGGCCCTGGCAACGGGTGGTCTTCGAGCAGTTGCGGTTTCAGGCGGCTGAGCACGCCGTTGCTGTGCTGGGCAAAACGCCCGAGGTTACGGTTGAGCTGCTGGTACCAATAGGGGAAGGCACCCAGATGGGCCAAGTGTTCCACCTGGTTGACGTAGCCCGAGCGCAGGCTACCGCCATCGGCTTCCTGCAGGGCCACCAGGTCGAAGTCACCCAGCAGCTTGCCGATCTTCTGCAGGTTGCCGGCCCGCCCGTTGTGCGGCAGCAAGTGCTGCCAGCTACGGGTCAGGTAATGCCGGTAGCGCTCGGTGCTGATGCCCACCTGGATGTTGAAACTGAGCAGCCGCAGCCGACCATCCTCGGGCAGGCCTGGGGCCTGCAGGTGGTGCTCGTTGACCTGCGGCTGGTGCAGGCCAATGCCACGCGTAGCTCTGAGGCGGGGCATGGGTTACGCCGCTTACTTAGCGGCGCGCTCCTTCTCGATCAGCTGGTCGGCGACGTTCAGCACACCTTCCGGCCCGCCAGCGGTACCCAGGTCGAAGCGATACTTGCCGTTGACCACCATGCTCGGTACGCCGGTAATTTCATACTTCTTCGCCAGTTCCTTGGCCTGGTTGACCTGGCCCTTGATGGCGAACGAATTGAAGGTGGCGAGGAACTTGTCCTTGTCCACGCCCTGAGTGGCGAGGAAGTCGGCCATCTCTTCTGGTTTGGTCAAATGCTTGCGCTGGTTCTGGATGGCATCGAACACCGCCGCGTGCACCTTGTGCTCGACGCCCATGGCTTCGAGGGTGAGGAACATCTGGCCGTGTGCATCCCACGGGCCACCGAACATGGCCGGTACGCGTTTGAAGTTGACGTCCTTGGGCAGCTTGTCGACCCACGGGTTGATGACCGGCTCGAAGTGGTAGCAGTGAGGGCAGCCGTACCAGAACAGCTCGACCACTTCGATCTTGCCAGGCACGGAAACCTGAACAGGGTTGCTCAGCTCGATGTATTCCTTGCCGGCAACAGGCTCCGCGGCCTGGACGGCAGTCATACCGAATACGCTGGCGGCGACCAGCGCAGCGCTGAGAATCAGTTTACGCATGCTTTACTCCTGAGCAGTCATGGGTCGCCACGACGCGACCTGCACTGAGACAGGCCGGGAAGGGCCGAGTTCTGTAGTGTAACGGCTGCGGACTGAAAAAAGGGCGGCCCGGCCGCCCTTTCATCATTGGCCTACAACATTAACTGAAAGTTAATGCAGGCCCTGGATATAGCTGGCCAACGCCTCGATGTCGTGGTTGCTCAGCTTGCCGGCAATGGTGCGCATGGTCATGGCATCGCCATCGTTGGTGCGGTTGCCTTCGCGGAAGTCCGTGAGCTGCTTGGTCACGTACTGAGAGTGCTGGCCACCCAGGTGCGGGAAGCCGGCCAAAGCGATGCCTGCGCCGTTGGGCGAGTGGCAGCCGGTGCAGGCAGGCATGCCTTTCTCCAGGTCGCCGCCATTGAACAGCGAACGGCCGCGCTCGACCAGCTTGGGATCGGCAGCGCCCACGCTACCTTTCTGGCTGGAGAAGTAGGCGGCGATGTCGGCCAGGTCCTGGTCGCTGAAGGCGGTCAGCATGCCGGTCATCTCCAACACGGTACGCTTGCCCGACTTGATATCGTGCAGTTGTTTTTCGAGGTAGCGCTGGCCTTGGCCGGCCAGTTTCGGGAAGTTCGGTGCCAGGCTGTTGCCGTCGGGGTTGTGGCAGGCGCCACAGACGGCAGTCTTGGCCTGGCCAGCGGCGGCATCGCCTTTGATAGGTTGCGCAGCAGTGGCCGCACCTGCGACACCCAGGGTCAACAGCAGACTCACGACTAGTTTGTTCATCAGCTAATCCAACACGGCTAAGGGTGAAATGTTATGTATCGGGACTGCCGCTCATCCAAAGGATGACCAAACGGTAGTCCTCGGCACTGCAGTCCATGCACAATCCACGCGGCGGCATAGCCTTGAAACCCTGGGTCACGTGCTTCACCAGTACCTCCATGCCTTGCGCCAGCCTTGGCTCCCAAGCCGCCCGGTCACCCTGTCTGGGTGCCTGTGGCAACTGCCCGGTGTGACAGGCCGCACACGTGCGGTTGTACAACACCTCGGGATCCTGTGTAGCCTGTGCGCTGAAAACCGGCAGGAACATACCGACAGCAAGCAGCCATTTCGCCATGCGGAACGACCTTCAGGGTTGGGGGCCGCGCTGCGTTCTGTTGCGCGAGCTATTGTTCGACACCCCATGCCCGTTCTCCTTCGCTGGGAGAATGAGCACACAAAAACTGGGGCATTATATACTTCCGCCATCCAAACGGAAACGACACCGCTTGCCAGGCTCGGGCCTACAGAGTCAGGCAACACCCACATCGGATATCCCATGCAAGTCAAGAACCCCATCCTCGGCCTCTGCCAGAAAGCCACATTCGCCCTTAGCGCAGCCAAGGTCGAACAATGCCCGGACGACCAGGGTTACGAGGTGGCTTTTGCCGGCCGTTCAAACGCCGGCAAATCCAGCGCCCTCAACACCCTGACTCATGCCAGCCTGGCGCGTACCTCGAAAACTCCAGGGCGCACCCAGCTGTTGAATTTCTTCAGTCTGGACGATGAACGGCGTTTGGTCGACCTGCCGGGCTACGGTTATGCAAAAGTCCCGATTCCGCTCAAGCAGCACTGGCAAAAACACCTGGAAGCCTACCTGGGCAGCCGGGAGTGCCTGCGTGGCGTGATCCTGATGATGGACGTGCGCCACCCGATGACCGACTTCGACAAGATGATGCTCGACTGGGCCAAGGCCAGCGGCATGCCGATGCACATCCTGCTGACCAAGGCCGACAAGCTGACCCACGGCGCGGGCAAGAACACCTTGCTCAAGGTGCAGTCGGAAATCCGCAAGGGCTGGGGCGATGGCGTGACCATCCAGCTGTTCTCGGCACCCAAGCGCCTGGGCGTGGAAGACGCCTACCGGGTGCTGGCGGGCTGGATGGAGCTGGAAGACAAGCCAGTCGCCTGAAGCTGCACTGCCCCGCTCTTGTGGGAGCGGGGCACCTTGGTGGCAAATTCCGGGCAAAAAAAACCCCGGACTTCGTATGGGGAGGGGGAAGTTCGGGGTCCAAGTCCGGACCGCTAGGGCGGGGTCCAGATATCTGCCAACACTTAACACAACATAGGAGCATCGAAGGGCTTCACCAGCCATTCAGTTACTCTGAGTTCCGCTTCACCGGTTTAGTTCCGAAGCCCTGAAAACTATTTGCGATAGTTTCATGAAACTTCAGCACCAATGGCACTGAGCGGTGCCAGGATCCGCGTCGCTACGTCGCAGATCCTACACAGCTTTCCCTGCTCAATCAGTGAGCTTCGTCCCAATTCGCACCAATTCCTGCCTCCACCAGCAGCGGTACATCCAACTGCGCTGCCTGGCTCATGTGCTGGCGAATTTCATCTTTCACCTGCTGAACCAGGTCCTCGCGTACCTCGAGTACCAGTTCGTCGTGTACCTGCAGGATCACTCGGGCATCCAGCCCGCTCTCGCTCAGCCAGTTATCCACATTGACCATGGCCCGCTTGATGATGTCGGCCGCGGTGCCCTGCATCGGCGCGTTGATCGCCGTACGCTCGGCGCCTTTGCGCAGGGCGGGGTTCTTGGCGTTGATGTCCGGCAGGTACAGACGACGGCCGAACAGGGTTTCGACAAAACCTTGCTCGGCCGCCTGAGCGCGGGTGCGTTCCATGTAGGCCAGCACGCCTGGGTAGCGGGCGAAGTAGCGGTCGATGTAATCCTGCGACTGCTTGCGGTCGACGCCGATCTGCTTGGCCAAACCAAAGGCGCTCATGCCGTAGATCAGGCCGAAGTTGATGGCCTTGGCCTTGCGACGTTGGTCGGTGGTGACGTCTTGCAAGGCCACACCGAACACTTCCGCCGCCGTGGCGCGGTGCACGTCGAGGTCGTTGCGGAAAGCGTGCAGCAAGCCTTCGTCCTTGGCCAGGTGGGCCATGATGCGCAACTCGATCTGCGAGTAGTCCGCCGCCAGCAGTTTGTATCCTGGGCTGGCGATGAACGCCTGGCGGATGCGCCGGCCTTCGGCGGTACGGATCGGGATGTTCTGCAGGTTAGGGTCGCTCGACGACAGCCGGCCAGTGGCCGCCACAGCCTGCTGGTAGGAGGTGTGGATACGCCCGGTGCGGGGGTTGATCTGGCCCGGCAGCTTGTCTGTGTAGGTGCTTTTGAGCTTGCTCAGGCTGCGGTACTGCATCAGTACCTCAGGCAGTGGGTAACCGAGCAAGGCCAGCTCATCGAGCACCGCTTCGGCGGTGGAGGGCTGGCCCTTGGCGGTCTTGCTCAGCACCGGCATGCCAAGCTTGTCGTAAAGGATCGCGCCCAACTGCTTGGGCGAGCCGAGGTTGAATTCCTCGCCGGCCAGCTCGTAGGCACGTTGCTCCAGTTCGCCCATCTTCACGCCCAGTTCGCCGCTTTGGACGTGCAACAGCGCGGCATCGACCAGCGCGCCCTGGCGCTCGATCTTGGCCAGCACTGGCACCAGCGGCATCTCGATGTCCATCAGCACCGGCTGCACGCTTGGCGTCTGTGCCAGGCGTGCCTGCAGCGCCTGGTGCAGGCGCAGGGTGATGTCGGCGTCTTCGGCCGCGTAGGGGCCGGCCTTGTCCAGGTTGATCTGGTTGAAAGTGAGCTGCTTGGCGCCCTTGCCGGCGATATCCTCGAAGGCGATGGTGGTGTGGTCGAGGTACTTCTGCGCCAGGCTGTCCATGTCATGACGGGTGGCGGTGGAGTTCAGCACATACGACTCGAGCATGGTGTCGTAGGCCACGCCACGCATCTCGATGGCGGGCGAGCCATTGGCGAGGATGTTGATGTCATACTTCGCGTTCTGCCCGACCTTGGCCTTGGCCGGGTCTTCCAGCAGTGGTTTCAGCGCCAGCAGCACGGCGTCGCGGTCCAGTTGGGCTGGCGCGCCTTCGTAATCGTGGGCCAGCGGCACATAAGCCGCCTCATGGGGCGCAACAGCGAAAGACAGGCCAACCAGCTGCGCCTTCTGGGCATCCAGGCCGGTTGTTTCGGTATCGAAGGCGAACAGCGGCGCCTGACGCAGCTTTTCCAGCCAGGCCTCGAAACGGGCCTGGTCAAGAATGGTTTCGTACGTCGGCTCAACCTTGGCCGCCGGCACTTCGACCGGCGCAACCTCATTACCCGCCCTTGCGGCCTCACGCTGCACTTCGGCAACCCAGCTCTTGAACTCCATCTCGGTGTACAGCGCCTGCAACGCTTCGCGATCAGGCTCACCGCACACCAGCGCATCCACTTCGACGTCCAGCGGCACATCGACCTTGATGGTGGCCAGCTCGTAGGACAGGAACGCTGCGTCCCGATGCTCTTCAAGCTTGGCCGGCAAGGTCTTGGCGCCACGAATGGCCAGTGCCGGTACCTTGTCCAGGTTCGCGTACAAATCGCTGAGGCCGCCGCCGATACCGGTCAGCAGGCCCACGGCGGTTTTTTCGCCCACGCCCGGTACGCCGGGAATGTTGTCGACCTTGTCACCCATCAGGGCCAGGAAGTCGATGATATGTTCCGGGCCGACGCCAAATTTCTCGTGCACGCCAGCCACGTCCAGCACGCTTCCGGTCATGGTGTTGACCAAGGTAATGTGCCCGTCCACCAGCTGAGCCATGTCCTTGTCACCGGTCGAAATGATCACCGGGCGACCCTTCGCGGCAGCACTGCGCGCCAGGGTGCCGATGACGTCGTCGGCCTCTACACCCTCGACGCACAGTAACGGATAGCCCAGCGCCTTCACGCTGGCATGCAGCGGCTCGACCTGCACCCGCAGGTCGTCCGGCATGCTGGGGCGGTTGGCCTTGTATTCGGCGAACATGGCATCGCGGAAAGTGCCGCCCTTGGCGTCGAACACCACGGCGAACAGGCTGTCGGGGTATTGCTTGCGCAGGCTCTTGAGCATGTTCAGCACACCCTTCACCGCACCGGTCGGCATGCCCTTGGACGTGGTCAGCGGCGGCAGCGCGTGAAAGGCGCGGTACAGGTAGGAGGAACCGTCCACCAGGACGAGGGGCGCTTGGCTCATGAGCAGAATCAACCTTTTCGACGGGTCCGGCGCTAGAATAGCCAGAATCATTGACGACAAAGGGACTAGGTTATCATGCGTACACTCAATCGCCTGTTACTGCTCGGCCTGTTGGCAACCATGCCTGTCGTTACCCTGGCGGCGGACGACGCCCCCTCGGCCGATCCCGAGGTGACCATTCGCACGGAAGGCGACAAAACCATCCAGGAGTACCGGCAAAACGGCTTCCTGTATGCGATCAAGATCACGCCGAAAAACGGCAAGCCTTATTTTCTGGTACGCGCCGATGGCACTGATGCCAATTTCATTCGATCCGACCAGCCGGACATGCTGATTCCGTCCTGGAAGATCTTCGAGTGGTAATCTGACGCGCACCGTTCACATCAACCCGGCACTTCCCGGCGGAAGTGCCCGTATGGGCATTTTTTCATCATGTCAGTCTTCACCCCCGTGACCCGGCCTGAGCTGGAAACCTTTCTGGCGCCGTACCAGCTGGGCCGTCTGCTCGACTTCCAGGGCATTGCCGCCGGCACCGAAAACAGCAATTTCTTCGTCAGCCTCGAACAGGGGGAGTTCGTCCTGACGCTGATCGAGCGCGGGCCAAGCGAGGACATGCCGTTCTTTATCGAGCTGCTCGATACCCTGCACGCCGCCGACATGCCGGTGCCCTATGCCATTCGTGACCGCGACGGCAACGGCCTGCGCGAGCTGTGCGGCAAGCCTGCGCTGCTGCAGCCAAGGCTGTCGGGCAAGCACATCAAGGCACCGAACAACCAGCACTGCGCCCAGGTCGGCGAGTTGCTGGCGCACATTCACCTGGCCACCCGCGCGCACATCATCGAGCGCAAGACCGACCGTGGCCTGGACTGGATGCTGGCCTCGGGTGCCGAACTGTTGCCACGCCTGACCGCCGAGCAAGCCAAGCTGCTGCAACCGGCACTGGACGAAATCACCGCGCACAAAGCGCAGATCCTGGCCTTGCCACGGGCCAACCTGCATGCCGACCTGTTCCGCGACAACGTGATGTTCGAAGGCACCCACCTGACCGGGGTGATCGACTTCTACAACGCCTGTTCCGGGCCGATGCTGTATGACATCGCCATTACCGTGAACGACTGGTGCCTGGACGAGCAGGGTGCGGTGGATGTGCCGCGTGCACAGGCGCTGCTGGCTGCCTATGCGGCGCTGCGGCCATTCACGGCTGCCGAGGCCGAGCTGTGGCCGGAAATGCTGCGGGTAGGCTGCGTGCGGTTCTGGCTGTCGCGCCTGATTGCAGCGGAGTCGTTTGCCGGAATGGATGTGATGATCCATGACCCGAGCGAGTTCGAAGTGCGTCTGGCGCAGCGCCAGCAGGTGGCTTTGCACCTGCCATTCGCCCTCTAGTTCCTCTTCTGCTTCTTCGCGAGCAAGCTCGCTCCTACAAGTCAGCGGTGTCCCTGTAGGAGCGAGCTTGCTCGCGAAAAGGCCGGCACAGGCTCACAGCTGTTCCAGGCACCCAGCCAGGTCACCGCCCAGCTTCTCCAGCAAACGCTCATACCCTTTGCCATCCACCGGGTCTGTTCCGCCCAGCGCATCCAGCTCAGCCAAGCGCACCGGCAGCCCGGCGGTCAAGGTCTCGGCCAAGCGCGGTCGCAGTGGCGGCTCGCTGAACACACAGGTCTTGCCCACTTCCTGCAGGCGCTTGCGCATGGCCGCCACATGCTGCGCCCCAGGCTGCACCTCGGACGCCACGCTGAATACGCCGGTGTGCTTCAAACCATATTCAGCCTCGAAGTAATCGAACGCTTCGTGGAACACGAAATAAGGTTTGCCGGCAATACCGTCCACCCGCGTCTTGATACGCGCATCCAGTGCATCCAGACGCTCGTCGAAGGCCTTCAGGTTGCTCTGGTAGCGAGCCGCATTGGCCGGGTCGACCTGGGCCAGATCAGCCGCCATTTTTGCCGCGATTACCCGCGCATTGACCGACGATAGCCACAAGTGCGCATCCAGGCTGCCCGGCCGGTGATCATGGTCATGGTCGTCGTGGCTTTCTTCCTCATGGGAGTGGCTGTCCTCGCCAAAGTGACGCAGCTTCATGCCCGTCAGCGACTGCACGGCCACGGTGGCCTTGCTGCGGCTAGCCAAGACACGCGGCAGGAAGTTCTCCATGTCCGGGCCGATCCAGTACAGCAGGTCGGCATCACCCACCCGCCGTACATCGGACGGGCGCAGCGCGTAGTGGTGCGGCGAAGCGCCTGGTGGCAGCAAGACGTCAGGGCTGCCAATGCCATCCTGCACGGCAGCGGCAATCTGCTGCAGGGGCTTGATACTGGTGAGCACGCGCACATCGGCCTGGGCGGAAAATGCGATGAAAGCGACAAACAGAGCTAGGAATCGGGACACGGTGGATACTCGAGTCGTCAGAAACAGGTAACATAATAACGTCTCCATCCAGAACCGTCGCTGCCCATGTCCATCACGCCGCTGGCCAACCGTCCTCACGATCACTCCCATTGCGTACACAGCGCACTGGCTGAAGCCGACGCCTTGTGCACCCGCCTGGGCCTGCGCCTGACCGCGCTGCGCCGCCGAGTGCTGGAGCTGGTGTGGCAAAGCCACAAGCCACTGGGCGCCTACGACATCCTTGCCGTGCTCAGCGAGCAGGACGGCCGCCGCGCCGCCCCGCCCACGGTGTACCGCGCGCTGGACTTCCTGCTGGAAAACGGCCTGGTGCACCGCATCGCCTCGCTCAACGCCTTCATCGGCTGCAGCCACCCCGAGCATGTGCATCAAGGCCAGTTCCTGATTTGCCGCGCCTGCCATGTGGCCATCGAGCTGGAGCAGAGCAGCATCAGCGATGCCATCATCGACAGCGCCAAAGGCGTGGGCTTCACGGTCGAGACCCAGACCGTGGAAGTGGTCGGGCTGTGCGGCAGCTGCCGGAGCGCGGCATGAGCGATGCCTTGATCCGCCTGGAACAGGTCGGCGTCACTTTTGGCGGCGAGGCAGTACTCGACAGCATCGACCTGTCGGTCGCCCCCGGTCAGATCGTCACCCTGATCGGCCCCAACGGTGCCGGCAAGACCACCCTGGTGCGCGCCGTACTCGGTCTGCTCAAGCCACACCGCGGCAAGGTATGGCGCAAGCCCAAGCTGCGCATTGGCTACATGCCACAAAAGATCCAGGTCGATGCCACGCTGCCGCTGTCGGTGCTGCGCTTCTTGCGCCTGGTGCCCGGCGTAGACCGCGCGGCAGCCTTGTCCGCGCTGCAGGAAGTGGGCGCCGAGCAGGTCATCGACAGCCCGATCCAGACCATTTCCGGCGGCGAGATGCAACGCGTACTGCTGGCCCGCGCCCTGTTGCGCGAGCCCCAGTTGCTGGTGCTCGACGAACCGGTACAAGGTGTGGACGTGGTCGGCCAGACCGAGCTGTACAACCTCATCACCCGCCTGCGCGACCGCCACGGCTGCGGCGTGCTGATGGTGTCCCACGACCTGCACCTGGTGATGAGCGCCACCGACCAGGTGGTGTGCCTGAACCGCCACGTATGCTGCTCGGGCCACCCCGAGCAAGTCAGCGGCGACCCAGCGTTCGTCGAGCTGTTTGGCCAGACCGCACCTAGCCTGGCCATCTACCACCACCATCACGACCACAGCCACGACCTGCACGGCTCGGTGGTCGCCCCTGGCACCCATGTTCACGGAGAGCACTGCAAGCATGGCTGATTTTCTTCTCTACGCCCTGCTTGCCGGTTTGTCCCTGGCGCTGGTCGCCGGCCCGCTGGGCTCCTTCGTGGTGTGGCGGCGCATGGCCTACTTTGGCGACACCTTGTCCCATGCCGCCTTGCTCGGTGTTGCCTTGGGCTTCGCCCTGGACGTCAGCCCAGCGCTGGCGGTAACCGTGGGCTGCCTGTTGCTGGCAATCCTGCTGGTGACCTTGCAGCAACGCCAGCCGCTGGCCTCCGACACCCTGCTCGGCATCCTCGCCCCCAGCACCCTGTCGCTGGGCCTGGTGGTACTGAGCTTCATGCACGATGTGCGCATCGACCTGATGGCGTACCTGTTCGGCGACCTGCTGGCCATCAGCACCACCGACCTGGCCTGGATCCTCGGCGGCAGTGCGCTGGTGCTGCTGTTGCTCGCCGTGCTGTGGCGGCCGCTGCTGGCGGTTACCGTGCACGAAGAGCTGGCCATGGTCGAAGGCCTGCCTGTGGCCGGCCTGCGCCTGGCGCTCATGCTGTTGATTGCGGTGGTAATTGCCGTGGCCATGAAGATCGTCGGTGTGCTGCTGATCACCTCGCTGCTGATCATCCCTGCGGCTGCGGCACAGCGTCACGCCCGCTCGCCAGAGCAGATGGCCCTTGGCGCCAGCCTGCTGGGCGTTACCGCTGTGTGCGGTGGCCTGGCCATGTCCTGGTTCAAGGACACCCCCGCCGGCCCGTCGATCGTGGTCTGCGCGGCGGTGCTATTCTTGCTGAGCCTGGCCCTGCCAAAACGCTGAGAAGCAGGGCGTGTGCAGGCACGCCTTGCAACCTTTTGCCGGGTAAAGGGTCTGTAAGACCTGTTTTCGAGCGTGCGCACCTGGGTGTAGACTTGCTCGCTTTTTGCGCAAATAGAGAGTCGCAGGAATGAAGCCGTTCGCCTCCCGTTATCTGCTTGTTGCCGCGTTTTCCCTGTTCCTGGCTGCCTGTTCCAGCGCGCCGGTCGAGCAGGCCACCGCACCTGCCCAAGCCGATGCCTGGCAGCAGTTGCAACAAAATATCGCCAGCAACGAGCTGGCCACCGCCGAAGACCAGCTTGCAGCCCTGCAGGCCCAGTCGCCGGATGACCCACGCTCGGAGCAATACCAGCGCCAGCTGGCCGAAGCCTACCTGCAGCGCAGCCAGATCGTCCTGCAGAAGGGCGATGTGAACGCGGCCGCTACCGCGTTGGCCCGTGCTCGCGCACTGATGCCGCAAGCCCCGGCAGTGACCGGTGGCGATCCCCTGAGCCAGGCACGCAAGGCCGAGCTGGAGAAGGCAGAGGCCGCCTTGAAAGCCGCTGAAGCCAAACCCAAGGCACGTATCATCGACCCGACAGCGCCAAGCACTGTGGTGGCCTTGAAGACCACTGACAGCCGCGCCATGCGCCGTCAGCTCGATGATATTGCCGCCGATGTGGTGAGCTATGACTGCGAGGTGGTGCTCCAGGTGCCGCGCACTGACGACGCACCTTGGCTTAAGACTTTGCTGGAAAAGCGGGTGCGCAAGATCGACAGTGGTTTCGATCTGAAGCAAACCCATGAGATCCAGCGCTCGCTGCCGGCGCAGGTGGTTCTGGTACCGCATCAGCAGTAAAAAGCTTCGCGGGTAAACCCGCTCCCACAGGGATAGCACAGGTTTCGAGGTTGGTGCTGTACCTGTGGGAGCGGGTTTACCCGCGAATAGGACCTATCAGGCCGGCACAGCCTCCGCAGCTGCTTCCCGCTCCCAAACCCGGTGCCCTTCAACCGCTTTGACAAAGGCATCCACGGTCTTCTGGTCATCCCCCAGCAGCAATCCCTTGTCCTCCTTCAGCCCAAGGCCGGACGCCAGCTCCTTGGTCAACACCATCGCCTTCAGGTGCTTGTAGCCCTCCAGCAAGAAGTGCTTGGCCAGCCCGCTGGCCACCAAGGCGTCCGCCGAAGCCTTGCCTCCTGGCACGACAATCCCGTCGAACATGATCGAAGGCATCCCTTCCATCGACGCATCCACCGGCAGCTGCTTACCGTCCGCAGTCTTTACCGGCGCCGATGTCGGCCCTAACAGCATCGGCCGTGTACTGTGTGCTTCCAGCGCCTTCACCAGCTTGTCGACGCTAGCACCGTCCACGCCATCCGCCACCAGCAGCGCAATTTTGCGCCCCTTGATGCCCACGTCACCGGGGTGGCTCATCTGGCTCAACGCCTTGGACTGCGCGAGCTTGCTGCCTTTCACCTTGACCGTTCCCTGCTTGGGCGCAGGCAGCCCCAGGTTGGCCGCCACCGCCGCCGCCAGCTTCAGGTCGATATTGGCCAGAATCTCGTTAACCTCCCGGGCACGGATGGCTTCACGCTCCACCTTGCCCAGCTCGAAACTGTAAGCCTTGATGATGTGCTGCTGCTCGGTCGGGCTCATGCTCTGGAAGAACAGCCGCGCCTGAGAGAAGTGATCGCCGAACGATTCGCTACGCTGGCGGATCTTGTGTGCATCGATCCGCTCCTGATAACTCTCGAAGCCACCGTCCTGTGCAGCAGGGGGTGTTTCCTTCGGCCAGCCGCCGTCGATGGAGTTGGGTTCGTACGAAGCCCGGCCCTTGTCGATGGTCATGCGGTGCATGGCATCGCGCTGGCTGCTGTGGTTCGGCGCCACCGGGCGGTTGATCGGGATTTCATGGAAGTTCGGCCCGCCCAGCCGGCTGATCTGCGTATCGGTGTACGAGAACAATCGCCCCTGCAGCAGGGGGTCGTTGGTAAAGTCGATGCCCGGCACGATATGCCCTGGGCAGAACGCCACCTGCTCGGTTTCGGCGAAGAAGTTGTCCGGGTTGCGGTTGAGCACCATCTTGCCCAGCAGCTTCACCGGCACCAGCTCTTCAGGAATGAGTTTGGTCGGGTCGAGCAGGTCGAAGTCATACTTGTGCTCGTCGGCCTCGGGTACCACCTGCACGCCCAGCTCCCATTCCGGGTAGTCCCCGGTCTCGATGGCTTCCCACAGGTCACGGCGGTGGTAGTCGGTGTCCTTGCCTGCCAGCTTCTGCGCTTCGTCCCACAACACCGAGTGCACGCCCTGACGGGGCTTCCAGTGGAACTTGACGAAACTGGCCACACCCTCGGCGTTGATCAGGCGGAAGGTGTGCACGCCAAAGCCTTCCATCATTCGCAAGCTGCGCGGGATGGCGCGGTCGGACATGGCCCAGATCACCATATGCGCCGACTCCGGCACCAGCGAAACGAAGTCCCAGAACGTGTCGTGGGCAGAGCCGCCGGTGGGCATTTCATTCTGTGGCTCTGGCTTCACCGCATGCACGAAGTCCGGGAACTTGATGGCATCTTGAATGAAAAATACCGGCATGTTGTTGCCAACCAGATCGAAGTTGCCTTCATCGGTGTAGAACTTGACGGCAAAACCGCGCACATCACGCACCGTGTCACCCGAGCCGCGCGGCCCTTGTACGGTGGAAAAGCGCACGAATACCGGGGTGATCTTTTCTGGGTCCTGCAGGAAACCGGCCTTGGTCAGCTCGGCATGGCAGCCATAGCTCTGAAAGTAGCCGTGCGCCCCGGTACCCCGGGCATGGACGATGCGCTCAGGGATGCGCTCATGGTCAAAGTGGGTGATCTTCTCGCGCATGATGAAATCTTCAAGCAACGACGGCCCTCGAACACCCGCCTTGAGGCTGTTCTGGTTATCGGCGATCTTCACCCCTTGGTTGGTGCGCAAGGCCTGGCCCGTGGCATCGCTGCGGAAGGCCTCCAGGCTCTGCAGCTTGGCGTTGGTGTTGGCCCGATCAGGGGTCTGGGTGCCGGCGGCCTCGCTGTGCTTGGGCGCGTCCGTTTTCTTGCTGGGCATGGTCGGCTCTCCTCGTCAGTCTTCAGGCGTGCCCGTTTCGGGCTTGTTCAAGTAGTGACTGGGAGGCATTGCCGAGCGTTCAATCAGGATTACCGGTTGTCGCGATATGCCCGATGGATTGGTGCATTACGAAATAAATGCTAAGAACAGCTATGGGAAAAGGCTAAAATGCGCGACCCCAGCTAACCGCTGATTCAAATTTCAATGCGCCCCACAAGGTTCGCTACGTGATCGAGTTCCAACAGGTACATAAAACCTACCGCGTTGCCGGTAGGGAAATCCCCGCACTGAATCCGACCAGCCTGACCATCGAAGATGGCCAGGTGTTCGGCCTGATCGGCCATTCCGGCGCCGGCAAAAGCACCATGCTGCGCCTGATCAACCGTCTGGAAGAACCTTCCGGTGGCAAGATCATCGTCGACGGCGAAGACGTCACCGCGTTCAACGCCAGCCAGCTGCGCGGCTTCCGCCAGCAGGTCGGGATGATTTTCCAGCACTTCAACCTGCTGGCCTCCAAGACCGTCGCCGACAACGTCGCCCTGCCATTGACCCTGGCCGGCGAGCTGTCGCGCAGCGAGATCGACACGCGCGTCACCGAGTTGCTGGCCCGCGTGGGCCTGTCAGACCACGCCAAGAAGTACCCGGCGCAGCTGTCCGGCGGCCAGAAGCAGCGCGTCGGTATCGCCCGCGCCCTGTCCACCAACCCAAAGATCCTGCTGTGCGACGAGGCCACCAGTGCCCTCGACCCGCAAACCACGGCCTCGGTCCTGCAACTTCTGGCCGAAATCAACCGTGAGCTGAAGCTGACCATCGTGCTGATCACCCACGAGATGGACGTGATCCGCCGGGTCTGCGACCGCGTGGCGGTGATGGACGCCGGCCAGATTGTCGAGCAAGGCTCGGTGGCCGAGGTGTTCCTGCACCCGCAGCACCCCACCACCAAGCGCTTCGTCCAAGAAGACGAGCAGGTCGACGAAGGCGAGCAGCGCGACGACTTTGCCCACGTACCGGGCCGCATCGTGCGCCTGACCTTCCAAGGCGACGCTACCTACGCGCCGTTGCTGGGCACCGTGGCCCGCGAAACCGGTGTGGACTACAGCATCCTCGCCGGGCGTATCGACCGCATCAAGGATGTCCCCTATGGCCAGCTCACCCTCGCCCTGATCGGCGGAGACATGGAAGCGGCGTTTGCCCGCTTCAAGGCAGCTGACGTACATATGGAGGTACTGCGTTGATGGACGCCCTGAATTTCTTCGCCAACGTCGACTGGGCCGAAATCTGGCTGGCCACCATCGACACCATGATCATGCTGTTCGGCTCGCTGTTCTTCACCGTGCTGCTGGGCCTGCCGCTGGGTGTGCTGCTGTTCCTCTGCGGGCCGAAGCAGATGTTCGAACAGAAGGGCGTGTACGCGCTGCTGTCGCTGGTGGTCAACATCCTGCGCTCGCTGCCGTTCATCATCCTGCTGATCGTGATGATCCCATTCACCGTGCTGATCACCGGCACCTCGCTGGGCGTTGCCGGCGCCATCCCACCACTGGTAGTGGGTGCCACGCCGTTCTTTGCCCGCCTGGTTGAAACCGCTCTGCGTGAAGTGGACCGCGGCATCATCGAAGCCACCCAGTCGATGGGCGCCACCACCCGCCAGATCATCACCAGCGCACTGCTGCCGGAGGCCCGCCCGGGTATCTTCGCAGCCATTACCGTCACCGCCATCACCCTGGTTTCGTACACCGCCATGGCCGGTGTGGTGGGTGCGGGCGGCCTGGGCGATCTGGCTATCCGCTTCGGTTACCAGCGTTTCCAGACCGATGTGATGGTAGTGACCGTGGTTCTGCTGCTGGTACTGGTTCAAGTCCTGCAAAGCGTGGGCGACAAACTGGTCGTACATTTTTCCCGTAAGTAACCCCAATAGGGTCGGCCCGGCCGACCCGTTCGGGGGCCGTCGCGGCCCTCACAAGGAGTGATCAATGAAGAAGCTGCTTGCTGTCGCTGCCGCTGTCGCGGCCTTCTCGGCCCACGCCGATACCCTGACCGTTGCCGCCACCCCGGTGCCGCACGCCGAGATCCTCAACTTCGTCAAACCGCAGTTGGCCAAAGAAGGCGTGGAGCTGAAGGTCAAGGAATTCACCGATTACATTCAGCCGAACGTGCAGGTGGCCGAAAAGCGCCTGGACGCCAACTTCTTCCAGCACCAGCCATACCTGGATGAGTTCAACAAGGCCAAGGGCACCAACCTGGTGAGCGTGGCGGGCGTGCACATCGAGCCGCTGGGCGTGTATTCGACCAAGATCAAGAAGCTGGACGAGCTGTCCTCCGGCGCTACCGTGGTCATCCCCAACGACGCCACCAACGGCGGCCGCGCCTTGCTGCTGCTGGACAAGGCCGGTGTGATCAAGCTCAAGGACAACAAGAACATCCTGTCCACCGTGAAGGATGTTGCCGAGAACCCGAAAAGCATCAAGTTCCGTGAGCTGGAAGCGGCCACCATCCCGCGTGTGCTGACCCAGGTCGATGCCGCCCTGATCAACACCAACTACGCGCTGGAAGCCAAGCTGAACCCGGAAAAAGACGCGCTGGCCATCGAAGGCAGCGACTCGCCTTACGTGAACATCCTGGTTGCCCGCCCGGACAACAAGGACTCGGAAGACATGAAGAAACTGGCAGCTGCACTGCACTCGCCAGAGGTGAAGCAATTCATCATCGAGAAGTACAAGGGCGCTGTGGTTCCAGCGTTCTGATCCGACACCCCTGGGGCCGCTTTGCGGCCCTTTCGCGACACAAGGCCGCTCCTACAAGAGACCGCGTACCCCTGTAGGAGCGGCCTTGTGTCGCGATAGGCCTGCGCAGCAGGCCCATCAATCTCAATCCCGCTTCACAAGCCCAGGCAACTGCGCCACCAGCTTCTGGTTGTTGAACGGCGCACGAATAAACCCGCGCTGACGCCCATCCGGCCCCACAACCGCCAGGTTGCCGCTGTGGTCCACGGTGTACCCCGGCTTGCTGGTATCCGCCGGTATGAACGGAATGCTCAAGGCATTGGCCAGCTTCTGGGTGTCTTCGATCGACCCCGCCACACCGACAAAGTCCTTGTCGAAATAGCCCAGGTACTGCTTCAGCTGGTTCGGCGTGTCGCGGTTCGGGTCCACACTCACCAGCACCACCTGCAGCCGGTCGACGGCTTCCTTGGGCAACTCGCTCTTCACCTGGCGCAACTGGGCCAGGGTGGTCGGGCAGATGTCCGGGCAGTAGGTGTAACCAAAGAACAGCAGCGACCATTTGCCCTTCAGGTCATCCAGCCGCACGGGCTGGCCGTCCTGGTTGGTCATGGTCACGTCGGCCACAGTGCGGCTCTGCGGCAGCAGGATGATGCCGGCGTCGATCAGCTCGGTGGGGTTGGGCTGGTCGCGACCATTGAGCACCTTGTTGACGGTCAGGCCCAGGATCAACGCGACCAGGGCAACGAGGATGAAGACGGTTTTCTGGGTTCGGGTCATAGGTTCAGCAACAGGTAGTGGTCAAGGAGCAACGCGATGAACAGCGCGAACAAGTAGGCGATAGAATACTTGAAGGTGCCGATTGCCGCGTGCGGCCGGCTGCCACGGTACAACACCCAGCCCCATTGCAGGAAGCGCAGGCCCAAGACCAGGGCACAGGCCAGGTACAGCGGGCCGCTCATGTGGATGGCATACGGCAGCAGGCTTACCGCCAGCAGAATCAGCGTGTACAGCAAGATATGCAGCTTGGTGTAGCGCTCACCATGGGTCACCGGCAACATCGGGATATCGGCCTTGGCGTACTCCTCCTTGCGGTGGATGGCCAGCGCCCAGAAGTGCGGCGGGGTCCAGGCGAAGATGATCAGCACCAGCAGCAAGGGCTCAGCGCTGACATGGCCGCTTACCGCCACCCAACCAAGCAACGGCGGGGCGGCGCCGGCCAGGCCGCCGATGACGATGTTCTGTGGCGTGGCGCGCTTGAGAAAGCCGGTGTAGAGCACCGCATAGCCCAGTAGCGAGGCCAGGGTAAGCCAGGCCGTGAGGGCGTTGGTGAACGCCAGCAGCAGAGCCATGCCCAGCAGCGCCAGTGCCAGGGCGAACAGCAATGCCGGCAGCGGCTCGACCCGACCCTGGGCCAGCGGTCGCTTGTGGGTACGTGCCATCAGTGCATCGATGCGTCGGTCCACCACATGGTTGACCACCGCAGCGCCACCCGCGCACAAGCCGATCCCCAGGTTGCCGAACAGCAACACGCTCCAGCTCACACCCGCGCGGGTGGCCAGGAACATGCCTGCCAGCGAGGTGATCAGCATCAGCACCACCACCTTGGGCTTGGTCAGCTCCAGGTAATCGCGCCAGCTGGCCCGCCTTGCGCTCAGAAGCGTCGCCACGAATCGTTCCTCATGTGATGGGATATGCCCACGCCAGCCACAGGCCGCAGGCGCCAGCCATTGCCGACCCCCACGCGAACCCTGTCGACCACGCGAATGCGGTAATTCACCAGCACCATGCTCAGCAGCAGCATCGCGCCGCCGGCATTGTGCGCAACAGCCACCGCCAGTGGCAGGTGGAACACCACGTTGCTGATACCCAGGCCCACTTGCAGGGTCAGCGCCAGCAGCACCACCCGTGCCAGGCCGGGCAAGCCGCAGCGGTGCAACTTCCAGCTAAGCATCAGCAGCACGCAGGTCACCAGCAACGCGCCCAGCCGGTGGCTGATGTGGATGGCGGT
Source organism: Pseudomonas sp. NBRC 111132 (assembly GCF_001320565.1). Classification (NCBI taxonomy): domain Bacteria; kingdom Pseudomonadati; phylum Pseudomonadota; class Gammaproteobacteria; order Pseudomonadales; family Pseudomonadaceae; genus Pseudomonas; species Pseudomonas sp. NBRC 111132. Next base: position 29,667 of record NZ_BCBI01000023.1, on the reverse strand, counting down.
GCGGGCATCACTGTCCAGTTGCCCGCCAAGGTAGTTTGGACCGACGTGCTGGGTCAGGTGGAAGCCATTGCTGAAGTCCGCCGCCGGCCACCATTGGCCATGGCAGGTCGGCAGGTCGATGCAGGCGACGGCTGCGTAGTTGGCACTCACCCAGCCACCCAGAGCAATCTGGCCGATCACCACCAGCAGGGCCAACGCAGCGAGCCGGCGCAGGCTCAGGGGCAGTTTTGGCAAGGGCGCAAAGGCCCGTGATAGACGCAGTGACAACAGGAACAGCAAACTCAGCGTGGTAAAGCCGCCCAACAAATGCGCCGTGACCACTTGTGGCCACAGCTTCAGGGTGACCGTCCACATGCCGAAGGCGGCCTGGGCCAACACCACACCCAGTAAGAGTACGGGCAGGCGATAGGGCTGGCCATCGCGGGCATGCCGGCGCAGCGCCTGGAAAGCGAGCACGGCGATCACCACGGCAAGAGTCCCGGCAAAGTAGCGGTGAACCATCTCGGCCCAGCCCTTGGCAGCTTCCACCGGGTGCTCAGGAAAGTGCAGCTCGGCATGGGCCAGTTGCGCTTCACTCTTGGGCACGCTGATGAAGCCATAGCAACCCGGCCAGTCGGGGCAGCCGAGGCCGGCATGGGTCAGCCGGGTATAGGCACCGAGCAGGACAACCAGCAGTGCCAGCAGGGTGGCGAACACAGCAAGGCGAAATCCGGGTCTGGCCATGGCAGGCTCCTAGCCGATATTGGACAGCTTGAGCAGGTGGCGCAGGTCATCCAGCACATGCTTGCCGTTGACCTTGCCGTCGTAGCGCAGCACCAGGTTGCCGTGCGGGTCGACGATCCACAGCTGCGGACCGGGCTCGGCAACCTTCTGCTGGTAACGTTGCACATCCAGCGGGTAGCGCTGCAGCTGCGGGTACTCGCGGCCGAGCAGCGCCTGGTAGTCGGCGCTCAGCGGCTGGGCAGCGGCCAGTGCATGGCTGGCGCGGCTGGCATCGCGGCCCAGGCCGACCTGAATCTGCCGGGCCAGGTACACCAGCCGCTGGCAGTCTTCGGCACAGGCCTTAGGCGCGCTGACCAGCAACTGCCAGCGCTCGTCCTCGCCGGCCACGCCAAGATCGGCACGGCTTTCCCCGTTGCCGATCATCACGCCGTGGTAGCTGCGGCCTTCCGGTACCCAGAAGTTGAGTTTGTACATGCTGGTGGCCAGGATCATCGGCCCGAGCACTACCAGCAGAATCAGCAACAGCTGCAAACGCCCGCGGGCTCGGGGCTTGCTACGTTCAGGCAGGTCCAGTGGAGTGGCGGTGGCCATGGCGTTTCTCCTTGTTTTGGTGCCAGCCGAAATAGAGGTAGAGCAGAACCAGAGCGGTCGCCAGGGCGAACCACTGCACGGCGTAGCCCAGGTGTTTTTCCGGGCCCATGGCCACGACCGGCCAGTCCAGGCGATAGGTCGCCGGGCCGGGCTCCAGGCGCAGTTCGTGGGCGAAGCCTTCGCGGTCGAGCTGCGGCCATAGCTGCGCGGCATCAATGGCGGTAAGCAAATGCGGCCATTGGCCGCCTTCAGGGTCGGGATGCAGCTGGAAGGTGCTGCCGGGCGAGACATACACGGACGCGTCCAGCGCCAAGGCCTGGGACGGGGTTTCGAAATGCACCGGCACCCGGCGGTCCGGCCATGGCAGCCAACCGCGGTTGACCAGCAACCACAGGCCACTGGCCTGGTCATGGAAGGGTTGCAGCAGTTCGACACCGGCCTGGCCGTCACGCATGCGGTTGTCCAGCAGCAGGCTGTGCTTGGCATCGAAGCGGCCATACAAATGCACGCGGCGGAACGCGTTGTCGTCACTGGACGTCAGCTGGGCTGCGGCCAGCGGCGCCTCGACCCGTCGCTCGGCATAGCTGGCCAACAGCCCACGCTTTTCTTCGGCTCGGCCGAGTTGCCAGCAGCCAAGGGCAATCAGCCCCGGCAGCAGCGCAAGCACCACCAGGGTCGGTACCCAGCCTGGGCGAAACGGCCTCACGGGCGCCTCGCTATACTTATCCACATCACCGCATCCCCCCGGAGTAGCGCCATGCTCAAGGCCACGATTGTCCTGATGCTGTTGGCCACGATTGCCAGCTTGTTCAGTGGCCTGGTGTTTCTGGTCAAGGACGATGAAAACTCAACTCGTCTGCTCAAGGCACTGACAGTGCGGGTGACCCTGGCGGCGCTGACCATTGGCCTGGTGGCCTGGGGCTTCATCAGCGGTCAGCTCGTGTCCCACGCCCCCTTCTGAAGTTTTCATCTGCCCCCTGTAGGCGCGGGCTTGCCCGCGCCTACAGGGGTCTCTGTTTCCCTTCAAAGCACGTATACGAATATGAACAACCCCACCCACACCACATCGACGAAGTGCCAATACCAGCTGGCCGCTTCGAAGCCGAAGTGTTTCTCCGGGTTGAAGTGCCCACGCAAAATACGCACGAACATCACGATCAGGATGATCGTGCCCAAGGTCACGTGGGCGCCGTGAAACCCGGTGAGCATGAAGAACGTCGCGCCATAAATCCCCGAGCCCAGCGTCAGCCCCAGCTTGGTATAGGCCTCGTGGTATTCAAAGGCCTGCAAGGCGATGAAGCTGATACCCAGCACGATGGTCAGCGCCATCCAGAATTTCAGCGGCCCACGGTGGTCACGGCGCAAGGCGTGGTGGGCAAGGGTGATGGTCACACTGGAACTGACCAGCAAGATGGTGTTGATCAGTGGCAAGTGCCACGGGTCGATCACCTCCTTGGGCGGCGGGAACAGTTTCGGGTCGGGTGTGTGCAGCAGCGGCCAGGTGAATTCGAAGGTCGGCCACAGCATGTGCGCGACACCTTTGGCCCCTTCGCCGCCCAGCCATGGCCCTGCCAACACCCGCACGTAGAACAGCGCACCGAAGAAGGCCAGGAAGAACATCACCTCGGAGAAGATGAACCAGCTCATGCCCCAGCGAAACGAGCGGTCCAGCTGCGGGCTGTACAACCCGGCGCGGCTCTCTTTGACCACGGCCCCAAACCAACCGAACAACATGTAGGCCAGGAACAACGCGCCGATGAAGAAGATCAGCGGCCCATGCGAGTCCGGGTGGCCGGCCTTCATGTCGTTGAACCAGGTTCCCAGACCGAACACCGTGATGAACATGCCGATGGTGGCGATGATCGGCCACTTGCTCTGCGCCGGGACGTAGTAGTGCTCATGACTTGCCATTGCTGTTCTCCTTCCCTTAACGGGCGCCCTGGACGTCCTGGGCCGCAACATGCGCGACCGGCGGGTGGCGAGCGGTGATGTCGAACAAGGTGTAGGCCAGTGTCAGGTGCTTCACGCTGGCCGGCAGATCGCGGTCGACGATGAAGCGCACCGGCATCTCTATGCGTTCGCCGGGCTGCAGCACCTGCTGGGTAAAGCAGAAGCACTCGGTCTTGTGGAAGTACGCCGCGGCCTCGGCCGGGGTGATGCTGGGTATGGCCTGCGCGCTCATCGGCCGATCGGTCGGGTTATGCGCGACGAAGATCATCTGGTTCACCGCCCCTGGGTTCACCTCCAGCTGATCGGCCGTGGAATAGAAGTCCCAGACCATGTCGCTGGCGTTGGTCGACATGAACTGCACCCGCACCGAACGCGTCGGGTCGCTGACCTGGCTACCTTCGTACTGGCCACCCGTTTTGCCGTTGATGCCAAAGGCCTTGCACATCACGTCGTAGATCGGCACCAGGGCGAAACCGAAGGCGAACATCACCACCGTCAGCATCAGCAGGCGCGTTACCAGGCGTTTCAGCGACAGGCCGTTCATGGCTGATTTCCTATTTCACTTCCGGGGGTGTCTGGAAGGTGTGGTAGGGCGCAGGCGAAGGAATCGACCATTCCAGGCCCTCAGCGCCATCCCAAGGCTTGGCAGGCGCCGGCGCGCCCCCACGTATGCACTTGATGACAATGAACAGGAAGAAGATCTGCGTGGCGCCAAACATGAAGGCGCCGATCGACGACACCATGTTGAAGTCGGCGAACTGCAGGTTGTAGTCCGGGATGCGTCGCGGCATGCCGGCCAGCCCCACGAAGTGCATGGGGAAGAAGGCCATGTTCATGCCGATGAACGACAGCCAGAAGTGCAGCTTGCCGAGGGTTTCGTCGTACATGTGGCCGGTCCATTTCGGCAGCCAGTAGTAGGCCGATGCAAAGATGCCGAAAATTGCCCCTGGCACCAACACGTAGTGGAAATGCGCCACCACGAAGTAGGTGTCGTGGTACTGGAAGTCCGCCGGGGCAATCGCCAGCATCAGGCCGGAGAAACCGCCGATGGTGAACAGGATGACGAAGGCAATGGCGAACAGCATTGGCGTTTCGAAGGTGAGCGAGCCTTCCCACATGGTGCTGACCCAGTTGAACACCTTCACCCCGGTGGGCACGGCAATCAGCATGGTGGCGTACATGAAGAACAGCTCGCCGACCACCGGGATGCCGACCACGAACATATGGTGGGCCCAAACGATGAACGACAGGAAGGCGATGGCGCCGGTGGCATATACCATCGAGGTGTAGCCGAACAGCGGCTTGCGCGAAAACGCCGGGATGATCGAGCTGACCGCGCCGAAGGCCGGCAGGATCATGATGTACACCTCAGGGTGGCCGAAGAACCAGAACACATGCTGGAACAGCACCGGGTCACCGCCACCGGCGGCACTGAAGAAGCTGGTGCCGAAGTGGATGTCCATCAGCATCATGGTCACCACGCCGGCCAGTACCGGCATCACTGCAATCAGCAGGAACGCGGTAATCAGCCACGTCCAGACGAACAGCGGCATTTTCATCAGGGTCATGCCTGGGGCACGCAGGTTGAGGATGGTGGCGATCACGTTGATCGCCCCCATGATCGAGCTGATACCCATCAGGTGGATGGCGAAGATGAAGAACGTGACGCTGGCTGGCGCATAGGTGGTAGACAGCGGGGCGTAGAACGTCCAGCCGAAGTTAGGCCCGCCACCCGGGCTGAACAGGGTCGAGACCAGCAGCAGGAAGGCCGCCGGCAGCAGCCAGAAGCTGAAGTTGTTCATCCGCGGCAAGGCCATGTCTGGCGCGCCGATCATCAATGGGATCATCCAGTTGGCCAGCCCGACGAAGGCCGGCATCACTGCACCGAACACCATGATCAGGCCATGCATGGTGGTCATCTGGTTGAAGAACGCCGGCTCAACGATCTGCAAGCCCGGCTGGAACAGCTCGGCGCGGATCACCATGGCGAACGAGCCACCAAGCAGGAACATCATGAAGGCGAACCACAGGTACATGGTGCCGATGTCCTTGTGGTTGGTGGTCAGCACCCAGCGCATCAGGCCCTTGGCCGGGCCGTGTGCATGCTCATGGCCGTGGGCGTGGTCGTCGATCACTGCACTCATGTCCTGTCTCCTGCAACCCATTGATTGCCGCGAGTAACCCGGTTCACTTGGCTTCTGCCTGCTTCAGCGCCAGCACGTCCTTCGGCGTGACCATGTCGCCTTTGTTGTTGCCCCAGGCATTGCGCTCGTAGGTGACCACAGCGGCGATGTCGACTTCCGACAGCTGCTTGCCGAAGGCCGCCATGGCCGTGCCGGGCTTGCCGTGGAAGACAATGCTCAAGTGGCCTTCCTTCGGCCCGGTGGCGATCTTCGAGCCCTTGAGTGCCGGGAACATCGGCGGCAGGCCTTGGCCTTCAGCCTGGTGACACGCCACGCAGGTGGTGTGGTAGATCTTGTCGCCACGTTCCACCAGCTCTTCCAGGGTCCATTCCTTGCTGGTCAGCTCCTTGAGCTTGGCGGCTTCGGCCTTGCGCTCGCCTAGCCAGGTGTCGTAATCGGCCTTGGACTTGACCTCGACCACCACCGGCATGAAGCCGTGGTCCTTGCCGCACAGCTCGGTGCATTGGCCACGGTAGATGCCGGGCTTCTCGATACGGGTCCAGGCTTCGTTGACGAAGCCGGGGATGGCGTCGCGCTTGACCGCGAAGGCCGGCACCCACCAGGAGTGAATGACGTCGGCAGCGGTCACCAGGAAACGCACCTTGGCACCCACCGGCAGCACCAGCGGCTGATCGACTTCAAGCAGGTAATGCTCGTCCTTGGGGGCTTTGTTGTGAATCTGATCGGCGGGCGTGGCCAGGTTGCTGAAGAACTCCACGTCCTGGCCCAGGTATTTGTAGTGCCACTTCCACTGGTAGCCGGTGACCTGAATGTCGATGTCCGACTCGCTGGCGTCGTAGATGTCGATCAGGGTCTTGGTGGCCGGGATGGCCATGACCACCAGGATCAGGAAGGGCACCACGGTCCAGAGGATTTCCACCCAGGTATGCTCGTGGAAATGCGCGGCCTGCTGGCCGGTGGAGCGGCGGTGGATGACCATCGACCAGAACATCGCGCCAAACACCACGATGCCGATGATCACGCAGATCCAGAAGATGGTCATGTGCAGGTCGAAGACGGCGTTGGAGACCTCCGTCGCCCCTGGGTGCATGTTCACGGTCCAGGCGGCGTTGGCCTGACCAAAAACCGACCACAACAGGAGGCCCATCCAGACATGTGGATGTCGCATCATTGCGGGTTCCCCTTCTAATTCTTGTTGTCCCGGAGGCGTGGCCTGCGGCAAGAGGGAACGGCGGTCAAGACTGCCTGGCTTCGACGACCGAGCCCCTGCTAAAAGCAGTCGGGCCTCATCAACGAATCACGTTCAACGGGAGTATAGACAGCGACCAATGGCACGCAATGAAGCCTGTGAAATGAACCTCACGAAATAGGCAAATGGCCTGAAAACCGCGGGGTTGATAGGGTGTGGCGAAATAATGGCATTTCGATATGCCTGAGAGCGCACACGTTTGCGGGATTTATAACAAATACGTCTTAGGTATTCTGTATACCGAGCTAATTTAGTGTCTTCCGTTTGAAACGTAATGTCCCTGGAGTTGTCATGAACATCGCTGCTGTACGCGAGCAGGTAAGCCAAGCCCATCAACATGAAGGCCAGACCGGCCAATTGAAACAGCGTCTCGAGCTGCAACTGCCCCACCTGCACCCCTCGATCCAACTGCCTGAGCAGGACGCCCAGGGTACTTTGGCGCGCTTCGTCAGCGCCTACATCGACCAGGTTCCGGAATTGCTGGAGGCCGCGCATGAGGTCGCCCGCGAAGCCGGGATCGAATCGCAGATCAAACCGGTACTGAAAATTGCCGAAGCCTACTTCCTGCAACCGCCCAGTGTGATGCAAGGGCATGTAGGCCTGGACTGCCTGCTGGATGAGGCTTACCTGGCACACCGTCTGGTGGAGGAAGTGAATGACCTGTACATCCGCCACTTCCAGCAGCCGCTGATCCCGGTCGACACCACCGTCGCCAACCTGATTGCCCACCAGTTGATTGGCGAGAGCTTTGCCAACCAGCTGGATGAGGTGGTGCATCACTCGGTTGACGAAATGCTCGATGACGAGAGCTTTGCGGTGGAATCGGTGGAGGCTTATCGCGAGAAGCTGAGCAGCCCTGCAACTGGCGAGGCGTGGAAGCGCTGGCCGTGCCTGTCGCGACAGCTGGGTGTGGAGCTGGGCCAACCGGCCTGATCCTCCTGTACTGGCCTCTTCGCGGGCACGCCCGCTCCCACAGGGACCGCACAGGCTTTGAATGCTGTGCAGTACCTTGTGGGAGCGGGTTTACCCGCGAAGAGGCCAGTTCAGACAACAGAGATTTTCAGCTTCAGGCCCCAATCCCCGCCGTAGTCCGCAACCTCCCCTCGATCCGCCGCTTCAGGCGCCGCTGCTCTATCAGCAACCGCGACCCATTGGCCGCATTGCTGCGGTTCCAGTCTTCCAGCAACTCAAGGCACGAGTGGTCGATGTAGCTCAGGTTACCCAGCGGCACGTGCAACGTAGTGCCCGCCGGTACGGTATCCAGCACCTGGGTCAGCGCCGGCACCTTCAGGAACGTCGCCGCACCACTGAGCCGCAGCTCCATATCCCCAGCTTTCTCCAGGCTGACCAGGTTGATCTTCAGCCGCGCCGCCTTGAACGCCAGCTTCAGCAGGGTCAGGGCAAAACCCAGCATCACGCCGGTCAGCAGGTCGGTGAAAATGATCGCCAGCGCCGTCACCGCATAGGTGAACATCGGCATGCGGCCATAACGGCCCAGCCCACGAAACGCCTTGAAATCGACCAGCTTGACCCCGGTGTACACCAGCACACCCGCCAGGCTCGCCACCGGAATCTGCTGCAGCACGCTGCTCAGCGCCACCACGAAAGCCAACAGCCAAAGGCCATGGAATATCGCGGAGGCCCGCGTCTGCGCCCCCGCCTGCACGTTGGCCGAGCTGCGCACGATTACCCCGGTCATCGGCAAAGCACCCAGCGCCCCGCAAAGCATGTTGCCGATGCCCTGGGCTGACAGCTCGCGGTCGAAGTCCGAACGCTGGCCACTGTGCATGCGGTCAACCGCTGCGGCCGACAGCAAGGTTTCGGCGCTGGCGATGAACGCCAGGGCAAAGGCAGCGACCAGCAGGGTAGGGTCGGCGAGTTGCATCAGGTCATCTGGGCGAATCCAGTCAATGGCCTCGGACAGGTCTGCCGGCACTTGTACGCGGTTCACCGGCAAGGCCAGCCACAGGCTGATGGCGGTCATGCTCGCCACACCGAGCAAGGCACCCGGCACGAAGCGCAGCCGCTGCGGCCGAAGGCGCTCCCAGCCCCACATGATGGCGATGGTGCCGAGGCCCAGCGCACCGGCCATCCAGCCAGCGCCTGCGCGTTCCTGTGGCAGGGCTGCGGCAACGGTGGACGGGAATGTCAGCAGGTTCTGCAACCCGGAAGGCTGCGGCGCCGTATCGAACATCACATGCACCTGCGACAGCACGATCAGCACCCCAATCCCCGCCAACATGCCATACACCACCGCCGGCGCGGTGACGCGGAACCAGCAGCCCAGGCGCAAACGCCCAGCCAGCAACTGCAGCAGGCCGGCCAGCAGCAGGATCGGCCCAAGCATGGGCATGCCATGTTGGCGCACCAGCTCGAACACCAGTACTGCCAGGCCTGCGGCCGGTCCACTGACCTGCAGCGGTGATCCAGCCAGAAAACCGACGACAATGCCGCCGATAATGCCGGTAATCAGGCCTTTGGCCGGCGGCATACCCGAGGCGATCGCAATGCCCATGCACAATGGCAGCGCCACCAGGAAGACCACCACCGACGCCAGCAACTCACGCGGCAGGGCCGCTTTCAACTGTGTAATGTTCACCGTGTTTCTCCTTTCTCTAGTCGCACGGCCATTCCTCTGGCCGTGGGCACGTTTGCCCCTGACGAGCGCGCAGGCGCGGGCCGCCAGCGGGTTTGCCGGCAGGGCAGTCAGGGATTTCAAGGCAGCCGAAGGCCGCGCCACACCCCTACAGGGTGCAGCCGGCTATCAAGGTTCTAGCGGTGGATGGGTCGCTTAGTAGCGGCCTCTCGGAGTGGCGCAGGGGACCGGCTCGCCGGCGGCCAGGGGCAGGAAGCTGTCGCTGGCGGCGTCATAGGCTTCGATCCTGCTGGTCTCAATGTCGTAGACCCAGCCATGAATGTACAGCTGGCCAGCGGCCAGACGCGAGGCCACCGAAGGGTGGGTACGCAGGTGGTGCAGCTGGGCGATGACGTTTTCCTTGGTCAGCACCTGCATCGTTTCGTGTTCACTGCCGCACGAGCAGTTGTTCTCGACCACGGTGCGAGCCACTTCGGCATGGCGCAACCAGGCCCCGACCGTCGGCATCTTGTCCAGCGAGTGCGGGTTGAGTACAGCACGCATGGCGCCACAATCGGAGTGACCGCAAATGATGATGTGGTGCACTTTCAGCGCAAGTACGGCGTACTCGATCGCGCTGGAAACACCGCCATTCATCTGGCCATAAGGCGGTACCACGTTGCCCACGTTACGGGTCACGAACAGGTCGCCTGGCGAGCTCTGGGTGATCAGCTCGGGGACAATGCGCGAGTCTGCACAGGTAATGAACATGGCGCGCGGTGTTTGCGCGGTGGCAAGCTTCTTGAACAGCTCTTGCTGATCAGGGAAGACATCATGGTGAAAGCGCAGGAAGCCGTCGACGATGTGCTTCAGGGCAGCATCGGCGCTTTCCGCGGGGACCTGCGGTACGACCTTGGATGGGTCCTTGACGGGCATGATTCATCCTCTTGACGGTGTGTAGGTAAATCCATTTTACCGGTGAAAGATTCTGGCTATGCAGGGATTTAGATGACACGCACAGGCCATAGATCACAGTCGGTGTGGACTGATTTCCTACGCTAGCGGGGAAAACTTAACTGAAACTTAATTCGAAGGCTCTAGAACGGGTGTTCCAGATAGAAAAGGCGGGACTTGGATAATAGCAAAAAAACATCAATTGCCAAGATGCATTAGCGCATTTATTAACTGGGATTAGTTAAATTCTGGGCTGGCATTGTGCCCTTGGGTTTCAGAACAGGGCCATCTGCCCACCCGTCGGACAGAAGGCCGAGCAATCCAGCCCCTGCGCTTCCCGGCCTTCGAATTCCAGCCGCTTCATGGCCTTGGCAAAACGCTGCCCCAGCAGCTCGGCAAACACACCCTCGCCACGCATGCGCGTGCCAAACCGGCTGTCATACAGCTCGCCCCCCCGGCTCTGGCGGATCAGGCTCAATACATGCGCCGCCCGCTGCGGGTAATGGTCCTGCAGCCATTGCTCGAACAACGGCGCCACTTCCAGCGGCAGGCGCAACATCATGTAGGCCGCACTCTGTGCGCCAGCGTCCTTGGCAGCCTCCAGCAAGCGCTCCAGCTCACTGTCGTTGATCATCGGAATCATCGGCGAACACAACACACCTACCGGCACACCCGCCTCGCGCAACACGCGGATGGCCCTCAACCGGGCATTGGGTGACGCCGCCCGTGGTTCCAGCACCCGCTTGAGATCGTCGTCCAGTGTGGTCAGGCTGATCATTACCCGTGCCAGGCGCTGGCGGGCCATCTCTGCCAGCAGATCGAGGTCACGCAACACCAGCGAGCCCTTGGTCACGATGGTCACCGGGTGACGAAAACGCAGCAACACTTCCAGCAGACGCCGGGTCAGCATCTGTTCCCGCTCGATCGGCTGGTACGGGTCGGTATTGGAACCCAGATTGATTGGCGCGCACACGTAACCCGGTTTGCTCAGCTGTTGCGCGAGCACTTCGGCGGCGTTGGTCTTGGCGATCAGCTTGGTTTCGAAGTCCAAGCCGGGGGAGAGGTCCCAATAGGCATGGGAGGGGCGGGCATAGCAGTAGATGCAGCCATGCTCGCAGCCGCGGTAAGGGTTGATGGAGCGGTCGAAGGGCAGGTCGGGCGAGGTGTTGCGGGTGATGACCGATTTCGCCGTTTCGCTACGCACCTCGGTGCCTTGGGTCTGCGGCACTTCCTGATACCAGCCGTCGTCCTCTACCAGCGAATGGCTGGGGGCAAAACGGTTGTGCGGATTGTGTGCCGTGCCACGGCCCTTTAGTGGTGCTGGAGGATTCATGGCCAACCCCTATACTGTATTTACATACAGTATCGTACCTGCCTTGAATCCACCAGCGCCTCTGATCCGACAGCCAGTACTTACTCTGTCGGTTTCTTCAGCTTCGGATTAGGGAAGAACTGCACCGTCTGCACCTTGGCCGGCGCGGCTTTGGGTGCCAGGTTGTTGACCCGCGTGCCGAGTTCCTTGGGCACCGACAGGCCCTGTTCGTTGAGGGTGTCGGTAAAGCCGCAAGCCACACACTCACGGTGCGGCACGCCGTCTTCATTCCACATCATCAGCTTGTCGGGCTCGCTGCATGCCGGGCATACCGCCCCGGCAATAAAGCGTTTCTTGGTCTTGTTCACAGCAACCTCACTCATGCCGCAGCGTCCTCGGTGAGGCCACTGTGGCGCAGCAATGCATCGATGGAAGGCTCACGGCCACGGAAGTCGACGAACAGCTCCATCGGCTCGCGCGACCCACCACGGGCCAGGATCGCCTCGCGGAAGGCGCGGCCAGTCTCGGCATTGAGAACACCTTCTTCTTCGAAACGCGAGAAAGCGTCGGCCGACAGCACTTCAGCCCACTTGTAGCTGTAGTAGCCCGCTGCGTAACCGCCCGCAAAAATATGCGCAAAGCTGTTGGGGAAGCGGTTATACGCCGGTGGGCGCATGACCGATACCTCGTCGCGCACGCCTTCGAGCACCTGCAGCACGCTGCGACCGTCGCCATGGCTGGCGTGCAGTTCGAAGTCGAACAGCGAAAACTCCAGCTGGCGCACCATCATCATGCCCGACTGGAAGTTTTTAGCCGCCAGCATCTTGTCCAGCAGGTCCTGGGGCAGGGCAGCACCCGTTTCGTAGTGCCCGGAGATCAGTGCCAGGCCTTCCGGCTCCCAGCACCAGTTTTCCATGAACTGGCTCGGCAGTTCGACCGCATCCCAGGCCACGCCATTGATGCCGGAAACCCCGGCGTGTTCGATGCGGGTCAACATGTGGTGCAGGCCGTGGCCGAACTCGTGGAACAGGGTGGTTACTTCATCGTGGGTCAGCAGCGCCGGCTTGCCGGGTGCAGCCGGGGTGAAGTTGCACACCAGGTTGGCCACCGGGCTCTGCAGCTGGCCGCCGGCCGTGCGGCGACGGTCACGGGCGCCATCCATCCAGGCGCCACCACGCTTGTTGGCGCGGGCGTACAGGTCGAAGAAGAAGCGGCCGACGTGCTGGCCGTTTTCCTTGATCTCGAACAAGCGTACGTCTGGGTGCCAGCTGTCGAAGCCCTTGAGTTCGGCGATTTCGATGCCGTACAGGCGCTGCACGATGCTGAACAGACCGCCCAGCACCTTGTCGATCGGGAAATAGGCACGCAGGGCTTCCTGCGACACGCTGTAGCGCTGCTCGCGCAGCTTCTCGCCAAAGTAGCCAGTGTCCCAGCTGGCCAGTTCAGGGCAGCCTTGTTCGGCGGCGTAGGCCTTGAGCTGTTGCAGGTCCTGGGCGGCGAACGGCTTGGAGCGCTTGGCCAGGTCTCGCAGGAAGCTCAGCACCTGGTCGCTGGACTCGGCCATCTTGGTGGCCAGGCTCAGCTCGGCGTAGTTCTTGTAGCCAAGCAGCTCGGCCAGTTCCTGACGCAGATCGAGGATTTCGCCCATCACCGGACCGTTGTCGAACTGGCCGGCATTCGGGCCCTGGTCCGAGGCGCGGGTGCAGTAAGCGGCGTATAGCTCTTCGCGCAGGGTGCGGTCGCTGGCGTAGGTCATCACCGCGTAGTAGCTGGGGAACTCCAACGTGATCAGCCAGCCGTCGAGGCCCTTGGCTTGGGCAGCGGCGGCCATCTGCGCCTTGGCCGAGTCGGTCAGGCCGGCCAGTGCGGCTTCATCGGTAACGTGCTTGGTCCAGGCCTGAGTGGCATCGAGCAGCTGGTTGGAGAAGCGGCTGCCCAGCTCGCTGAGTTTGCTCTGCACTTCGGCGTAGCGCTGCTGCTTGTCCGCCGGCAGGTCGATACCCGACAGGCGGAAGTCACGCAGGGCATGCTCGAGGATAGTCTTTTGCGCCACGTCGAAGCCGGCGGCCTCCGGGCTGTCGATCAGTGCCTGGTAGGCTTCGAATAGCGCACGGTTCTGGCCCAGTTCGGTAGAGTAGGCGCTCAACGCCGGCAGGCATGACTCGTAGGCCTCGCGCAGCTCCGCGCTGTTGCACACCGCGTTAAGGTGGCTGACCGGGCTCCAGGCGGCGCCCAGGCGGTCGTTCAGTTCGTCCATGGCCAGCACCAGGCCGGCCCAGGTGGGGTTCTTGCCCTGCTTTTCGAGGATCTCGGCAATGGCTTTACGGTTGTCGGCCAGGATCGCTTCGATCGCCGGCAACACGTGTTCGGCACGAATTTGCGAGAAGGGCGGCAGATCGTGGGATTGCAGAAGCGGGTTGTTCGCAGTCACGGTTTGGATACCTTGGCAGAAGAAACACTGCCCCATCTTAATTACAATCGACGCCGACCGCAGCAGGCAGCCTGCCTATCGGCACAGATGAGAGACGCTATCATGGCCATTCGCAACTTCCAGCAACACACTCCGAAAGTGGGGCCCAGGGCCTTCGTCGACCGTTCGGCGGTGGTGCTGGGCGACGTGGAGATCGGTGAAGACAGCTCGGTCTGGCCGTTGACCGTGGTACGCGGCGACATGCACCGCATCCGCATCGGCGCGCGCACCAGCGTGCAGGATGGCAGTGTGCTGCATATCACCCACGCCGGCCCGTTCAACCCGGACGGCTTCCCGCTGATCATCGGTGACGAAGTGACCATCGGCCACAAGGTGATGTTGCATGGCTGTACCCTGGGCAACCGCATCCTGGTCGGCATGGGCAGCACCATCATGGACGGCGCCATCGTCGAGGACGAAGTGATCATCGGCGCCGGCAGCCTGGTCCCGCCAGGCAAGCGCCTGGTCAGCGGCTATCTGTACATGGGCAGCCCGGTGAAACAGGCCCGGCTGCTGAACGACAAGGAGCGCGCATTCTTCTCCTACAGCGCCGGCAACTACGTGAAGCTCAAGGACCAGCACCTGGCCGAAGGCTACGACCAACCGGAATGAACCCGACTACCGAGACGAACATGCATCAGCAAAATATCCTCTTCGACCTCGACGGCACCCTGACCGACCCGCGCCTGGGCATCACCCGCTCGATCCAGTACGCCCTGGCCAAGCTGGGTATCGACGAACCGGACCTGGCCCGCCTCGAGCACTTCATCGGCCCGCCCCTGCTTCAGGCTTTCATGCAGTTCTACAGCTTCGACGAAGCCAAGGCCTGGGATGCGGTGAATTTCTACCGGGAGCGCTTTCGCGTAACCGGGTTGTACGAAAACCTGGTGTTCGAAGGCGTGCCGGCGTTGCTTGAAACCCTGAACGGGCAGGGCCGTACGCTGTACATCGCCACCTCCAAACCTTGGGAATTTGCCCGGGAAATCGCCCGGCACTTCGCCTTCGACCACCACTTCAAGGTGATCTACGGCAGCGAGCTGGACGGCACGCGCACCAACAAGGTCGAGCTGATTCGCCACCTGCTCGATGAAGAAGGGCTGGACCCGGCGCAGACGCTGATGATCGGTGACCGCAAGCATGACCTGATTGGCGCGCGCAGCAATGGCTTGCAGGCAGTGGCGGTGGGGTATGGGTTTGGTAGCCAGGAAGAGTTGATGGCGGAGGAGCCCGCTTTCCATTTCGCTACGGTAGCCGAGCTGCATCAGGCTTTCAGCAAGGGTTAAGGGCCACTGGGGCCGCAAAGCGGCCCCAAAATCTCACTGGCTAACCATCAACCCCTGCAATGCGGCCTTCCGTTCATCAATCGGCAACCGCCCCAGTTGCTCGACCCGCTGGTAAAACCTGGCCCAATCTCCGCCAACCTCACGAAACACCGCCGTAAACGCCGGCACCCACTGGTCATAAAGCCCGAACGGTAACAACTTGGCATTGTTCATCGGCCCATACACCCAGGCGTCATAGCGCTTGTCCCCGCCCCATTGGCCATCTCGCAACCGCCGATACTCCTGCCTCAGCCGATCGAACTCCGCCCGTTTGGCCAGCCGCTTGTGCGCATCGTCCAAAGGCCCGGCATAAATCGCCTGCAACCGCCCACGACTGGCCAGCACCAGCCGAATGAACTGGTCACGCTGCTGCCCCTGCGCCTCGCCACCGGCAGCCAACCCACGCGCCGCACGCCATTGCCGCGTGCCTTCCTGCTCGACGAACGAGGCAAACGACTCGTTGAATTCGGTGTCGTCCTGCACATAAAAGCGCTGGTGGGCCAGCTCATGGAAAATCAACGTCGCCAAGCGCTCATCGCCCCAGCCCACCATCGAGGACAGGATCGGGTCATCGAACCAGCCCAGGGTCGAATAAGCTTCCACCCCCCCCACGTACACATCCAGGCCGTCCTGGCGCATCAGCGCCGCCGCGCCGCGCGCCGCGCCTTGCTGGTAGTAGCCGCGGTACGCCACACACCCTGCAATCGGAAAACAGTGCGTCACCGGTTGCAACGACAACTCGGGCGTGGCGAACACATTCCACACCACGTAAGGGCGGCCAAGGTCGGCGTAAACCCGATAGCTGCGGTTATCCGGCAGTTTCAATTGCTGGCTGGCAAACACCCGCGCCCGTTCGGCCTGTTGCAAGTGCGCGCGCAATGGCGCGGGGGTAGCAGGGTCAGCCACCACCTGCTCCACTGGCTGGCGCGCACGCAGCAGTTGCCACTGCCCCTCTGCCAACTGCCCGTAGTAGGCCGCGCTGGTGCAACCGTTCAGCAGAAGCGCCGCCAGCAGCGGAACCAAACGGGTGAAAACGCGGTCGAGTGCCCCAGGGCCTGAGCGCTGCATAAGAAAAAGTCGAAGCATCCGGGACTGTCTGACTCGCTCAAGGCTGATTCGCTCCAAGACTATCTCGCCAAGGGGGAGTTTCGCCATGCGTGCATTGTTGGTCGCCGGCTCACTGTTAATGATTTCCGCCTGTTCGACGTTGCCAGACCCAGACCCGAACCAGGCCTGGATCGACCTCACGCCCTACGACAACACCTCGCTGGACGCCGTGCAGGTAGATGAGCGTGACTGGGCCGACAGCCGCTATTTCGAAGTACAACCCGGCAGCCACGAGCTGACCGTGCGCTACCAGTTCCCGGTTACCCCCAGCAATATCGGCCCGGTCAGCGAACCGCTGTGGCGCGATTGCCAGGTCAAGCTGACCTTCAAGGACTTCGGCGCCGGCCAGCGCTATCAGCTGCACGCGGGCAGTATCGGCTTCCGCCCCTGGATCAAGCTTTACGACGACCAGCAAAAAATGGTCGGCCAAGGCTTGCCCGCAGGCTGCCAACGCACCTGAAGCGTACAATCGGCGCTATGCTTGTAACGTGTAAATCGCAAGTGGGAGTTTTGCCATGCGCCAGCCCATGATGCTGATCGCCCTCAGTGCACTGGGGGCTTGCGCCAGCCCCTTGCCACCCGTCGACCCCAAGCAGGCCTGGGTCGACCTCTACACCATGACCCCCGGCCGAGTGATCATGGCCGACCGCCTCGACGGCAAGCGCCTGGATGATGGCCGCTATTTCCAGGTAACGCCGGGCAAGCACGAGTTGGTGGTGCGCTTCGATTATGAAATCTACTCGGGCGGCATCATGTCCGAACCCAGGGACCGTACCTGCTACCTGACCGTGCGCTTTGATGACTTCAAGGCTGGCGAGCGTTATCGCCTGGAGGCGCGTGCGCCGGTGATGGAGCCGCAAGTGCTGCTGTATGACGCCAGCCGCAAGGTGGTGGTGAACGAGCCTAGCAACGTGTTCTGCATTCCATGATGCTGGGGCTGCTTTGCAGCCCCAAAATCGTGAACCTACCGATCATTCTTCTGGTAAATGATCTTCTTGGTCCCGCCATCACAGCTACCAACGACCATGTTCTGGTCCTTGGCCTCGCTGTTGGGCACGATCTCCAAGGTGTAGGAAGTCACCCCCTGGGCCTGGATCTTGGCCTCGATCTCGGCTTTAAGCTCCTCGCACGGCTTCACCGCCGCCAACGCAGACGTGGCGACCAGGGAAGCCAACACGGCGATTGCTACGCGAATCATGGAACGGCTCCTGAAAAGGCAGTGGTGCTGCCGACGCTGTTTAGACTACAGCAAAGCGCCACCGTTGCGCCGCTTCAGCCCACCAACGCTGCATCCAGGCTGATCTTGGCGTTCAACACCTTGGACACCGGGCACCCTTCCTTGGCCTTGTTGGCGATCTCCAGGAACTGCGCCTCGCTGGCCCCAGGCACCTTGGCCCTGAGCACCAGGTGCACAGCCGTAATGGCAAAACCATCCGCTTGCTTGTCGAGCGTCACCTCGGCCGCAGTGTCGATCCGGTCCGCGGTCAGCCCCGCTTCACCCAGCATCATCGACAGCGCCATCGAGAAACAGCCGGCATGCGCCGCCCCGATCAGCTCCTCCGGGTTGGTCCCGGGCGTGCCTTCAAAACGGGTGTTGAAGCCGTAAGGGTTCTGCTTGAGTGCGCCACTTTCGGTAGAAAGCAGGCCTTTGCCATCCTTCAGGCCACCTTGCCAGATTGCCGATGCTGTCTTTTTCATGATGCCTCCTGGTCACTGGGTTACTTACCTACCGTTCAGAGGCCTGCCGCCAGCCGCAAGTTCAGCGCAATATGAGTGCAGGCATTGAATCCAACGAATGCGCCCATACAGAGTCAAAGAGGCCGCTGGCCAACCACTTTTGCGGAGGCACCATGACGCAGCTGCGTGACCTGAAGATTTCCACCCTCGACCTGGTGCCCGTGCGCGCAGGCGCAGGCCCGGCGCAGTCGCTGCGCAACTCTCTGGACTTGGCGCAGCACGTCGAGCGCTTTGGCTACAACCGCTTCTGGGTGGCCGAGCACCACAACATGGACGGCATCGCCAGCTCAGCCACATCGGTGCTGATCGGTTACCTGGCCGGGGGGACTTCGACCATTCGCGTGGGCTCTGGCGGGGTCATGCTGCCCAACCATGCGCCGCTGGTGATCGCTGAGCAGTTCGGCACCCTGGCCAGCCTGTATCCAGGGCGTATCGACCTGGGCCTAGGCCGTGCGCCGGGTTCGGACCAGATGACGGCCTATGCCCTGCGACGTGACCGCGCAGGCGGCCCGGACGACTTCCCGGACGATGTCGAGGAGCTGTCGCGCTACCTCGGGCCACGCACCGATGATCAAAAAGTGATCGCCGTACCGGGGCACGATACCGACGTGCCCATGTGGTTGCTGGGCTCCAGCCTGTTCAGCGCCCAGCTGGCCGGCATACGCGGCATGCCCTACGCCTTCGCCTCGCATTTCGCGCCGCGCTACATGCACGAGGCCATTCGCGTTTACCGCAATCATTTCAAGCCATCGACCACGCTGGACAAGCCCTATGTGATGTTGGGCATTCCCATGGTGGTGGCGGAAACCGACGAGAAGGCCGAATTCCTCGCTACCTCGGTGTATCAGCGCATTCTCGCGCTGATTCGTGGGCAAAGCCTGATGCAGAAACCACCGGTGGAAAGCATGGATGGGCTGTGGTTGCCCCATGAACACGACGCGGTGGGCAGTTTCCTGGGCCTGGCGATGATCGGCAGCCCGCAGAAGGTGCGGGCCAAGGTGGAGGTGCTGCTGGAGCAGACCGGGGCGGACGAACTGATCTTTACCTGTGACCTGTATGAGCATGAGGACCGGATTCGGTCTTATGAACTGATGGCACAGGCCCTCAAAGCCGAATGAGCCCCTTCGCGGGCTTGCCCGCGAAGAAGCCAACACATCAGCCGCGCCGGTACACAATCTCCTTGGTACCGGCCTCGCAGCTACCAATCACCTTGCCCGCCGGGTCGCCTTTCTTGACGATCTCCAGCTTGTAGCCAGTGACACCCTTGGCATCCAGCTTGGCCGCAATTTCCGCCTTCAGCTCCTCGCACGGCTTGCCCGCTGCCAGCGCACCACCGGCCAGGGTCATCAGGCCCAGCGCCAGAATCAGTTTGTTCATCACTCGCTTTCCTTGTGCAGATGAAATCAGAAAGGGCGCCCGCCAAGGCGCCCCTCTCTTAAATACTCCATCACGCCGAGATCATCCAGCCCGGCGCTGTTTCAGCTGTTGGCGATACGAAAGCCCACCTTCAGCGTGACCTGGAAGTGCGCTGCCTTGTTATCGCGGATATGGCCACGGGTATCGACCACTTCGAACCATTCCAGGTGCTTGATGCTTTTGCCGGCTTCGGCCAGGGCATTGTTGATCGCATCTTCGATACTGGTGGGCGAAGACCCTACCAGTTCGATCTTCTTGTAGGTGTGATGATCGGTCATGAGCGCTCTCCATGGGTGACTGTGAGATTGAGCCTAGCAGCGCAGGCCTGGTTTACCTGCGAGCCATCACCGTCAGCGAAAGTTCGATCGCACTTTCACGCAGGCCGAGGGTCGCATTTCTTACAGTCCATTCTGCAAAGGAGAGTCAACATGCACCGCAACTCGCTGCGTAAAACGTCCCTGGAAAGCATGGAAGCGGAGATCGAGAGCCTTCTGAAAAGCCTGGAGAACCTCAAGCACGATGCGTCGGAAGAATCCCAGAAGTCGGTGAAGGCAATCCGCAGCAACGCCGAAAGCGCGCTGAAACACTCGCGCAGCCTGCTCAGCGATGCTTATGAGGAAGTGAAGACCCGCACCCGCCAGACCGGCATCGCCACCCGTGATTACGCCCAGGAACACCCGATTACAACGGCGGGCGTAGCCATTGGTGCCCTCGGTCTGCTGGCGGCCTATCTGTTGTCGCGTCGCAACTAACCCGCCTGGCGTTGCAACTCACGGCGCAGCCACTGCGCCAGTTGCTCGGCGCGCCCATCCGCGGCGCGCCGGGGCACCCACAACGCCAGCGCTGCCCGCGTTGGGGAAAACCCCCACGGCGCGCTGAGCCGTCCAGCCCTCAAGTCATCCGCCACCAGCGGCTGCGGCGCAATGGCCACGCCAAGGCCCGCGACTGCAGCCTCCAGCAAGTAATACAAATGCTCGAACGCCTGGCCATAGTGCAACCCGGCCGGGTCCAACCCCTGCTGCCGAACCCAGGTTGGCCATGCTTGTGGCCGTGAGGTGGTATGCAAAAGGGCCTCCTCCAGCAAGGCGCTGGCAGGCGCGCCGCGCAAGCGTTCGAAGCCGGCAAAGTGGGGGCTGAGCACCGGGCCGATACGCTCTTCGGCCAGCACATGCACCTGCATGTCCGCAGGCCACGGAGGCTCTGCGTACACCAGCAATGCATCGAGCCCTGGACGACGCGGGTCGAGGTCGCCTTCACCTGCCGACAAGTGCAGACGCAATTCAGGTAATTCCGCCTTGAGTCGCCCCAGCCTGGGAATAAACCAGCGCGCCAGCAGGCTGCCCGAGCAGCCCAGCACGAACGGTGCCTCGCTGACATCACGGCTGAGTTCGGCACACACGCTGCGCAGCCGGTCGAAAGCCTCGCCACTGGCATCACGCAGGCGCACGCCGGCATCTGTGAGTTTGATGCCACGCCCGTCCTTGACGAACAGGGCTACGCCAAGGTGCTCCTCCAGCACCTTGATCTGCCGGCTGACTGCGCCATGGGTGACATGCAGCGCTTCAGCCGCCTGGCTAACGCTGTTGAGCCTGGCGGTTGCCTCGAAGGCGCGCAGGGCGTTCAGGGGAGGGAGGTCGTGGGCCATGTTACCTGTGAGTTTTTCTGACAAGTTTGCGCAATCTTATCGGTTTTCAGCGGGGCCTGCCGTGGTTAGAGTAAAGCCCATCACTCATTCATTACGCCCTGGAGCGCCCCATGACCCAGTCCCAATACCGCCCCGGCCCCGACGCCAATGGCCTGTTCGGCTCGTTCGGCGGCCGCTACGTGGCCGAAACCCTGATGCCACTGGTGCTGGACCTGGCCCGCGAATACGAAGCGGCCAAGGCAGACCCCAAGTTCCTTGAAGAGCTGGCCTATTTCCAGCGCGACTACATCGGCCGCCCCAACCCGCTGTACTTCGCCGAACGCCTGACCGAGCACTGCGGCGGCGCGAAAATCTTCTTCAAGCGTGAAGAGCTCAACCACACCGGCGCGCACAAGGTGAACAACTGCATCGGCCAGGTGCTGCTGGCCAAACGCATGGGCAAGAAGCGCCTGATCGCCGAAACCGGCGCCGGCATGCACGGTGTGGCTACCGCCACCGTCGCCGCACGCTTCGGCCTGCCTTGCGTGATCTACATGGGCGCCACCGACATCGAGCGCCAGCAGGCCAACGTGTTCCGCATGAAACTGCTGGGCGCCGAGATCGTCCCGGTCACTGCCGGCACCGGCACCCTCAAAGACGCCATGAACGAAGCTCTGCGCGACTGGGTGACCAACGTCGAAGACACCTTCTACCTGATCGGCACCGTGGCGGGTCCACACCCGTACCCGGCCATGGTTCGCGACTTCCAGTCGATCATAGGCAAAGAAACCCGCGCCCAGTTGCAAGAGAAGGAAGGCCGCCTGCCAGACAGCCTGGTTGCCTGCGTTGGCGGTGGCTCCAATGCCATGGGCCTGTTCCATGAGTTTCTCGAAGAGCCGAGCGTGCAGATCATCGGCGTCGAAGCCGGTGGCCACGGCGTGCACACCGACAAGCACGCCGCCAGCCTGAACGGCGGCGTACCGGGCGTACTGCACGGCAACCGTACCTACCTGCTGCAAGATGCAGACGGCCAGATCACCGACGCCCACTCGATTTCCGCAGGCCTCGACTACCCAGGCATCGGCCCGGAACACGCCTACCTGCACGAAGTGAAGCGCGTCGAATACGTCAGCATCACCGATGACGAAGCGCTGGATGCGTTCCACGCCACCTGCCGCCTGGAAGGCATCATCCCGGCCCTGGAAAGCTCCCACGCCCTGGCCGAAGCGATCAAGCGCGCACCGAAGCTGCCCAAGGACCACCTGATGGTCGTGTGCCTGTCAGGCCGCGGCGACAAAGACATGCAAACCGTCATGAACCACATGGCCGCCCAGGAGAAACAGGCATGAGCCGTCTTGAACAACGCTTCGCCGAACTGAAGGCCGAAGGCCGTTCGGCACTGGTCACCTTCGTCACCGCAGGCGACCCGGGCTACGACGCCTCCCTGCAGATCCTCAAGGGGCTGCCGGCCGCTGGCGCCGACGTGATCGAACTGGGCATGCCGTTCACCGACCCGATGGCCGATGGCGTGGCCATCCAGCTGGCCACCCTGCGCGCCCTGGAAGCTGGCCAGACCTTGGCCAAGACCCTGCAGATGGTCCGCGAATTCCGTGTGGATAACCAGACCACGCCAATCGTGCTGATGGGCTACTACAACCCGATCCACCGCTTTGGCGTGGAACCGTTCGTGGCTGAAGCCAAAGCAGCGGGCGTCGATGGCCTGATCATCGTCGACCTGCCGCCAGAGCACGACGCCGAACTGGCCACCCCGGCCCAGGCCGCAGGCATCGACTTCATCCGCCTGACCACGCCGACCACCGACGATGCGCGCCTGCCGCGGGTGCTGGAGCGCAGCTCCGGGTTTGTCTACTACGTGTCGGTGGCCGGGGTGACCGGTGCCGGCTCGGCGACCACCGAGCACGTGACCGAAGCCATTGCCCGCCTGCGCCGGCATACCGACCTGCCGATCAGCGTTGGTTTCGGCATCCGTACCCCGGAGCAGGCTGCGAACATCGCCCGCCTGGCGGATGGTGTAGTGGTGGGCTCGGCGCTGGTCGACAAGATTGCCCAGGCCAAGAGTGCCGACCAGGCAGTGAATGATGTACTCAGCCTGTGCTCGGCACTGGCTGAAGGGGTGCGCGGCGCCCGTCGCTAAACCGCGTCGCCTGCTTCGCGGGTAAACCCGCTCCCACAAGGAACGCGCCGCTCTCAAGGTCTGTGCAGTACCTGTGGGAGCGGGTTTACCCGCGAAGACGCCGGCACAGGCATACCAATCTACCCACCAAAAATCGACAGGTCCAAGGGCCGCAAAGCCCCCATCCAGATCGCATGATCCCGGTGGTCCGCCAGCTCATCCCCGGTCAGTGGGTGCATGAACACCACCAAACCCTTCCGATACAGCGCCAGCCATGGCAGCACCACGCCCACGAACTCCGGCTCGAACGCCAGCTGGCAACTCCAGTCCGGGTGCGGCCCCACCGGCTTCTGGTGCATGCGCCCCATCGTCACGGGGAACAGCCGCGCCGCCTCCTCGCACAGTTCCCGGGCCTGCTCCATGGTCGCTGCGTCGTAATAAACGTGGGCGTGGTAACCCTTGATCCTCTGCACGATAACTCCTGATTGCGGTCCAACCATCACCACCTGCAAAGGGAGTGATGCAGTGAAAAACGCCGAAACCCCAGTGTACAAACTGGTCTTGTTCGGGCCTGAAAGCAGCCTGGGCAATGCCCTGATGGCCGAGCTGCTGTCGCGCCAGCACGAAGTCACCGCCGTGGTTGATGACCTCAACCGCCACACAGCGCGCCCGGGCCTGCACTTCAAGATAGGCGGGCTGCACGATGCCGACCAGGCTGAACAGGGCGCGGCAGGCGGCTCGGCAGTAATCGCCCTGCTATCGGCGCTGGCGCCAGGTGACTTGCCGGGGCAAGCACGCCTGAGCGAGGCACTGGTGGCGGGGCTTGAGCGTACGACTATACGCCGGCTGTTGCTGGTGGGCGATTTCGCTGTGCTGGATGAGCCGGGCAAGTACAGCGAGGCAGAGCGGGAATGCGTGGACCATGTGGTTGATGGGTTGCAGCGCAGTGCGTTGCGCTGGACCCTGATCAATACGCCGCAGGCGTTGCCCGATGAGGGGTGGGCACGTGTGGCGGCGGGGATGGCGGATATGCTGGAACTGGACCTGCACCGGGGCGAGCATCTGAACTTCGTGGTCTAGATCTGAACCCGCTCCCACAGAGCCCCCTCCGGCCTGACAGCCGACGACATTCCTGTAGGAGCGGCCTCGCCGGGGCGCCGTACCGGTCGGATGGGCCGCAAAGCGGCCCAAAATCTCAAAGGCTGCGCTCATGCTCCAGCCAACCGACAAACCGCTCGATCAGCGCCCCACGCCGCTTGCGCGGTGGCAGAACCGCATAATATCCACGCTCCGAGCGCAAACTCCCCTCCAAAGGCCGGCAAAGCAACCCTTGCTCCACCAACTTATCCACCAAGTGCCCCCACCCAATCGCCACGCCCTGGCCAGCAATCGCTGCCTGAATCAGCAACGTGTAGTTGTCGAAACGCAACTGCCCCGCCGCCGGCGGGCTGGCCACACCAAACCCGCGAAACACCCCCGCCCAGTCAAACCAGCGGCTGGCTTGCTCGCCCTTCAAATGCAGCAAGGGCAATCGTTGCAAAGCCACGGCTGACAAGGGTTTGCCATCCGTCAGCCGGGGGCTGCACACCGGGAAAACTTCCTCATCGAACAGCCAGCGGCTTTCGCCCTGGTGAAAGCGCCCATCACCGAAAAGCACCGCCACATCGATGTCCGGGCGCAGCATCCCCTGGCTGCGTTCACCGGTGACCAGGCTCACATCCACCTGTGGATAAGCCTCATGAAAGCGCTGCAGCCTTGGCATCAGCCAGAACGCCGCAAAAGCAAAGTCGGTGGCCACCTGCAGCACCTCGCGCTGGCCGCGACCGGTGGCTTGGGCAATGCCGTCATCCATCGCCTGCAGGCCCTGGTGCACCTGCTGGAACAACACCTGGCCGGCCTCGGTCAACTCGATGCCCCGGTAAATGCGATCGAACAGGCGCGTGCCCAGCTGTGCTTCCAGGCGCTTAACCTGCTGGCTCACGGCCGGCTGCGTGGTACCCAGCGCCAGCGCCGCAGCGGTAAAGCCCCGCAGGCGTGCTGCGGCTTCGAATACGCGCAAGGTATCCAGCGACAACTCTGCGAGGTGGTCAAACATAAGCTCAGCTAATCCCAGTCATTGCCCACCATGGGCTTTACCCATGTTATCCACAGTCTCATCTTGGTAGGCAAGCAGATCGCATAACTCCAAACGATGGAAGCCACCATGACGCGCCCGAATATCCTGTTCATCATGGCCGACCAGATGGCCGCACCCTTGCTGCCGATCTACGCCCCTTCGCCCATCCAGATGCCGCACCTGAGCCGCCTGGCCGAGCAGGCGGTGGTGTTCGAGTCGGCCTACTGCAACAGCCCGCTGTGCGCACCGTCCCGCTTTACTCTGGTCAGCGGCCAACTGCCTAGCCGCATCGGAGCCTACGACAATGCCGCCGATTTCCCTGCCGATGTGCCGACCTATGCCCACTACCTGCGCCGCCTGGGTTACCGCACCGCACTGTCAGGCAAGATGCACTTCTGCGGCCCGGACCAACTGCATGGCTACGAAGAGCGCCTGACCAGCGATATTTACCCAGCCGACTATGGCTGGGCAGTGAACTGGGATGAGCCGGATGTTCGCCCGAGCTGGTACCACAACATGTCCTCGGTGCTGCAGGCCGGTCCGTGCGTGCGCACCAACCAGCTGGATTTCGACGAAGAAGTGGTGTTCAAGGCACGCCAGTACCTGTACGACCACGTGCGTGATAACGATGGCCGACCGTTCTGCCTGACCGTGTCCATGACCCACCCGCACGACCCCTACACCATCCCCAAGCGTTACTGGGACCGCTACGAGGGTGTGGATATCCCCATGCCCCGTGCCGAGTTCGGCCAGGCAGAACTCGACCCGCATTCGCAGCGCCTGCTGAAGGTCTATGACCTGTGGAACAAGCCGCTGCCTATGGAAAAGATCCGCGACGCCCGCCGCGCCTACTTCGGCGCTTGCAGCTACATCGACGACAACATCGGCCAGCTGCTGCAAACCCTGGAGGAGTGCAACCTCGCCGACGACACCCTGATCGTGTTCTCCGGCGACCACGGCGACATGCTTGGCGAGCGTGGCCTCTGGTACAAGATGCACTGGTTCGAGATGTCGGCGCGGGTTCCGCTGCTTGTCCATGCGCCCAAGCGCTTTGCAGCAGGCCGGGTCAGCGCCTCGGTATCGACCTGCGACCTGCTGCCAACCCTGGTCGAACTGGCCGGTGGGGCTGTGGATAAAAGCCTGCACCTGGACGGCCGCTCGCTTGTCCGCCATCTGCAAGGGCAGGGCGGTCACGATGAAGTGATCGGCGAATACATGGCCGAAGGCACCGTCGGCCCGCTGATGATGATCCGCCGCGGGCCGTACAAGTTCGTGTACAGCGAGGATGACCCCAGCCTACTCTATGACCTGAGCCGCGACCCGCACGAGCGGGAGAACCTCACCGGCAGCCCGGAGCATCAGGCGCTGCTGCAGGCATTTGTCGATGAAGCACAACAGCGCTGGGATATCCCCAGCCTGCGCCAGCAGGTACTGGCCAGCCAGCGGCGCCGCCGCCTGGTGGCCGAGGCGCTGGCCATCGGCACGCTGAAAAGCTGGGACCATCAACCGCTGGTGGACGCCAGCCAACAGTACATGCGCAACCACATCGATCTCGACGACCTCGAGCGCAAGGCACGTTATCCACAGCCCGCCCCCCTGGATTGAGAAGAGAGGCCGCCATGCACAAGTTCTCCGCCGCCGTGTTCGCCCTGGCCATAAGCACCGCCACGGCCCACGCCGCCGACAGCGACGCGCAATGCAGTACCGTGAAAATGGCCGACCCCGGCTGGAGCGATATTGCCTCGACCAACGCCGTCGCCCGCCTGTTACTGGAAAGCCTGGGCTACCAGGTGAAAATCGACAGCCTGGCCGTGCCAATCATCTATGGCGGCCTGAAGGACGGCCGCGTCGATGCCTTCCTCGGCAACTGGATGCCGGCGCAGCAAGGCTTCCATGACAAGTTCATCGCCAACGGCGATGTGCAGCAGCTGTCGCGTAACCTGGAGGGAACCGAATTCACTCTGGCAGTGCCCGACTATGTGTGGAATGCCGGGGTGAAGGACTTTGCCGACCTGCAGAAGCACGCCGACCAGTTCGACAAGAAATTGTACGGCATCGGCTCCGGCGCCCCGGCCAACCTGTCGTTGAAGGAAATCATCGACAAGAATGAGTTCAACCTTGGCCAGTGGAAGCTGGTGGAGTCCAGCGAGCAGGCGATGCTGGCCCAGGTCGACCGGGCGGTGAAGAAGCAGCAGTTCATCACCTTCCTTGGCTGGACCCCGCACCCGATGAACGTGAAGTTGAAAATGCACTACCTGACCGGCGGGGAAAAGTGGTTCGGCAGCAAGGGCGAGGTGTACACGCTGACCCGAAAGGGTTATCCACAAGCCTGCCCGAATGCAGCGAAGCTGTTGGGTAACCTTAGGTTCACACTGGACATGGAAAACTCCATCATGGCCGAGGTTGTGGATAAGAAGATCAGCTTCGATGACGCGGCCAAGGCTTGGGTGAAGACGTATCCCGAGGTGCTGGACGGGTGGTTGGCTGGAGTGACTACCAAGGCCGATGGCAATGCCCTGGAGGCCGTCAAAGCCAAACTGTAGTCTTAGATACGACGCGCCCCTGTGGGAGCGGGTTCACCCGCGAATGCTGCAGTGAATGTACCGACGCATTCGCGGGTAAACCCGCTCCCACAGAGGGACAGTGGACCTTTGGAAATGTGAATATCTCATGCATCGCATCATCCACCTGCTGCCCTTCCTCTCCTGGCTACCCCGCCAATCGGGCCACAGCCTGCGCCAGGACCTGCTGGTCGGCCTGAGCGGTGCCATCCTCGCCCTGCCACAATCCATCGCCTATGCCCTGATCGCCGGCCTGCCCGCCGAATACGGCTTGTACGCTGCCATCGTGCCGGTGCTGGTCGCCTGCCTGTGGGGCTCGTCCTGGCACCTGATCTGCGGCCCGACCGCCGCCATTTCCATCGTGCTCTACGCCAGTATCAGCCCGTTGGCCGTGGCCGGCAGCGCCGATTACATCACCCTGGTGCTGCTGCTGACCTTCCTCGGCGGCATCTTCCAGCTGCTGCTCGGGCTTTTGCGCTTTGGCGCGCTGGTCAATTTCGTTTCCCATTCCGTGGTACTCGGTTTCACCCTGGGCGCCGCTATCGTCATTGCCCTGGGCCAACTGCCCAACCTGCTGGGCATGGACCTGCCCAGCCAGGCCACGGCCCTGAAGACCATGCAGGACCTGGCCAGCCATGCCGGCGAGGTCGACCTGCCTTCCCTGGTTCTGGGTTTGGCCACCGTCATGATCGGCGTGGCCTTCAAGCTCTGGCGCCCGCGCTGGCCGAGCCTGTTGATTAGCCTGATGCTGGTGAGCCTGCTGGCCTGGTTGCTGCCTGGCTACTTTGGCCATGTGCCAAGGGTGACGGCGTTCACCGGGCAACTCCCACCCTTCAGCCCGCTGCCTTTGCTGGATGTGGAACTGATGCTGCGTCTGCTGCCCAGCGCCGTAGCGGTGGGCATGCTGGGGCTGGTCACCAGCCTGTCGATTGCCCGCTCGTTGTCGGCACGTTCGGAACAACTGATCGACCCTGATCAGGAAATACGCGCACAGGGCCTGTCGAACATCGCCGGTGCATTCTTCTCCGGCTACCTGTCCGCCGGTTCCTTCACCCGCTCCGGCCTGAGCTACGAGGCGGGTGCCCGCTCGCCCATGGCCGGGGTGTTCTCGGCGCTGTGGGTGGCGTTGTTTGCCGTTACCGGCGCCGGCCTGATCGCGCACCTGCCGATACCGGCCATGGCCGGCAGCATTCTGCTGATCTGCTGGGGGTTGGTGGACCATCGAGGGATTCGCGCGCTGTTCAGGGTCAGCCGCTCGGAGTTTCTGGTGATGGCGCTGACGGCGGCGGCGACATTGTTGCTGGAGTTGCAGACGGCGATCTATGCGGGCGTGCTGGCTTCGCTGTTCTTCTATTTGAAGCGCACTTCACGGCCACGGGTGCAGCAGAGCCGTGAAGGGGACGCGGATGTGTTGCGGGTGGGCGGGTCGATTTTCTTTGGTGCCGCGCATTACCTGCAGGTGCGCTTGCAGCGCTGCCAAGGGCCGCATGTGGTGATCGATGCGCGGCAGGTGAATTTCATCGATTACTCGGGTGTGGATATGTTGCACCGCGAGGCGCGGCGCTTGCGGCGGTTGGGCGGGAGTTTGACCCTGCACCGGGCCAGGCCGCAGGTGATCGAGGAATTGCAGAAGCTCGAAGGGGTGGCGTTGTGCCCGATCCGGTTTGAAGAGTGAGGTTGGG